>CANQOR010000016.1 GCA_947625535.1 uncultured Bacilli bacterium | reverse complement strand
CACACTTTGTCCAAAAAGAAAAGCCTAATTTCAATAAAAATTAAACTTTTTTCTTTTCTTAAACTGTCAAACTTGGGAACTTTTTTGTGTGCTTTGAAATATTAAATTTCGTTAATATATTACTACATTTCCAAAAAAAATGATAGCCTTTTCTCTTAAAAACTACCATTTTTTCTTACATTTCACATTATTTTTATTATTTTGAAATTTAACTTTTCATTTGAGTTTATGTTATAATATGATTTATATATGAAAAATAGGGAGTTGATTTTGATGAATAATAAAAAAGTTGTAATAGGAATACTAGCAACTAGTAATTATTTAATGACTAATGATACTTTTAAAGATACTTATAGATATGGTAATAATTATATAAAGAAAATATATGAAAATGGTGCGATTCCTTTATTAATTCCATTTAGTGATGAAAAGATAATAAAAGAAAGTTTAGAATTATGTGATGGCTTAATATTACCTGGAGGTTCTAGAGTTAGACCAGTTAATTTTGAAGTAATCGATTATTTTGTTAAAAATAATAAACCTATTTTAGGAATATGTTTAGGTATGCAAACATTAGCAATGTATTCAGTAAATATTGAAAAAGAGAAAAGAATTATAAAAGAAATTGATACAGGATTTAATCATTGGCCGATAGAATTATTAAGAGATAATAATGAATCTTTAGCGCATTTTGATTATGTTAAAGAGGGAAGTAAGTTATATAAGATATTTAATAGCTCAGAAATTGAAGTAAATAGTGTTCATAATAATACTATTAGTGAAGTAGGTAAAATGTTTGATATAAGTATTAAGTCTAGTGATGGTTTAATAGAAGGTATTGAATATAATAAAGATGATAATTTTATTATAGGTGTTCAATTTCATCCAGAAATATTACCACAATATAATAATTTATTTGTAGAATTTATAAAAAATTGTAAAAAATATAAAGAAATAAGGGAAGTATCTAAAAAATAGATGCTTTTTTTATTATTTTGATACCAAAAGCAATGAAAAAAACGAGTTTTTTGGTATAATAGTAGATAGGTGATAACTATGAAAAAAGTAATTCTTGTCGATGGTAATAATTTAATGTTTAGAAGTTATTATGCAACAGCATATACTGGTAATGTTATGAAAAATAGTAAAGGATTTCCAACTAATGCTTTGTATGGCTTTGTTGGAATGATGAATAAAATAATTCATGAAGAAAAACCTGAATATATTGCTGTTGCTTTTGATATAGGAAAGAATTTCCGTAAACAAAAGTATGAAACTTATAAAGATGGTAGAGTTGCAACACCAGATGAACTTAAAATGCAAATGCCAATTGCGAGGGATATTTTAAAAGCTATGGGAATTCAATATTTTGAATTAGAACCTTATGAAGCTGATGATATTATTGGAACTTTTGCGAAAATGTGTGAAGAAGATCCAGAATATGATGCAACGATTATTTCATCAGATAAAGATTTATTACAACTTATTAGTGATGTTGTTGATGTAAAATTATTAAAACAAAAAGATTATATTAGATATAATCCTAAAACATTTAAAGAGGATTGGGGATTTGAACCAATTAGAATGATTGATTATAAAGCACTGGCTGGAGATCCTTCAGATAATATACCGGGTGTTAAAGGAATAGGTAATAAAACAGCTATTAATCTTTTAAAAACTTATGAAACGATTGAAGATATATATGAACATATTGATGAAATAAAAGGGAAGATGAAAGAAAAGTTAGAAGCAGATAAAGAAAGTGCATTTATTAGTAAAGAGATTGCTACTATATATCGTGATGTTCCTCTTGATGTTAAACTAAATGAAATAGTTTATAAAGGATCTGATTTAGTTAGTTTAAATAAAATATATGAAGATTTAGAATTCTTTTCATTAATTAAAAAGAATGTCGAATCATCAACACCAGTAGAAAATGAAATTAAGTATAAAAATGTTAATAGCGTAGAAGATTTAAAAGATTTAGAAGATGATATATCTTTATATATTGAATGTGATGCTGAAAATTATCATGGTGCTAATATAGTAGGTGTTAGTGTATGTGATAGTAAGAATAATTATTTTATTAGTAATACAGTTTTAGAAGATGTTATAGATATTTTTAAAAAGAAAAAAATACATACTTTTGATCAAAAGAAGAATTTTGTTTTATTAAAACATGAAGGATTAGAAATAGAAGTAGTGTCTGATATAATGATTGCTGCTTATCTATTAAATATAAATATTAAAGATGATATTGCTTATTTAATGAATAGTAATGGTTCACAAGTTAATTTTTATTCACAAAGTTTAAAAAATGGTTTTGATAAGAAAGATATTGTTTTAAAAGCAAGATTTATATATGAAGTAAAAGATAAATATTTAGAAGATTTAAAAAAAGAAGATATGTTAGATTTATATAATGATATAGAAATGCCTTTAATAACAGTTTTAGCTAATATGGAATATGATGGAGTTAAAGTAGATGTTAATATTTTAAATAAGATGAATGATGAAATGGCAGGACGTATTAAAGATATTGAAAAAGAAATATATGAATTAGCTGGAGAAGAATTTAATATTAGTAGTCCTAAACAATTAGGTGTTATTCTTTTTGAAAAGTTAGCATTACCTTATGGTAAAAAGAATCAAAAAGGTTATAAAACGGATGTTAGTGTTTTAAATAAATTAATAAATGAACATCCAATTATTAATAAAATATTAGATTATAGAGCTTTAACAAAAATAAAAAGTACTTATTTAGAAGGTTTAAGTAATTATATTAGAGATGATGGTAAAATACATACAATATATAAACAAAATTTAACAAGAACAGGTAGATTATCATCAGTAGAACCTAATTTACAAAATATTCCAGCACGTGATGAAGAAGGAAGAAAAATAAGAAAAGCATTCTTACCAGTTAATGATTTATTCTTAAGTGCTGATTATTCTCAAATGGAACTTAGAGTACTAGCTCACGTAAGTGGTTCTAAAGAATTACAACAAGCTTTTATAAATGATGAAGATATTCATACAAGAGTTGCTGCTGATATGTATGGAATTAAAATGGAAGATGTTACAAAAATACAACGTAAAACAGCTAAAGCAGTAATATTTGGAATAGTTTATGGAATTAGTGGTTTTGGTTTAGGCGAAAACTTAGAAATAAGTGCTAAAGAAGCTAGAGAATTTATTAATAAATATTACGAACTATATCCTGGAGTTAAAAAATATATGGATGATATTGTAGTTCAAGCTTATCGAGATGGTTATGTAAAAACATTATTTAATCGTAAGAGAGTTATAGATGAACTTAATAATAAAAATTTTATGGTTCGTCAAAGTGGGGAAAGAATTGCTTTAAATACACCTATTCAAGGAACTTCAGCAGATATAATGAAAATAGCAATGATTAAAATATTTAATGAAATGCAAGATAAAAAATTAAAATCTAAGATGTTATTACAAGTACATGATGAATTAATTTTTGATGTTTTAAATGAAGAAAAAGAAGTTTTGGAAAAAATTGTTAAATCAAATATGGAAAATTGTGTTAAACTAGATGTACCATTTAAAGTTAGCAGTGATTATGGAACTGATTGGTATGAAGCTAAATAGGAGGGTTTATGAAAGAAGTAAAAAAATTTATAATAGTAGATTTAATTATCTTATTAATTAAAGTTTTAGGAGGAATACTTTGTAATTCTAAAACTATTTTAGCAAGTGCTACCTATGAATTATCTTTATTAATAATTGGTTTATTTGTATATAAAAGAAAAGATAATAAAAGATATAAAGGAGTTATTTCTTCTATATATGGTATTATTGTTATCCTACTTGGTTTAGGAATAATATACTTAAGTGTTGTTAGTCCAATAAAAACAACAAGTTGGTTTATTATTTTATTTGTAGTTCTTACAGCTATAGTTAGATATATAGTCAATTGTTTTAATACTAATTTTAGTTATCAAAAAAAGGTTGGATTACTATCTTTAGGTAATATTAATAGTACAGTAGATTTTATTAATTATGGTGTTATACTAGGAGCTTTAATTTTAACTAAATTAAGTAAATGGGTTAGTATATTAAAATATGCTGATATATTAGGAACTGTTATTTTAGCAAGTTTTGTAATATATAAAGGATTTATTATTATATATAATAGTATTAGATATTTAGAAAATAAAGATGATGTAAATTTAGATTCTTATGTTGAAGAAATAGAAAAAAGAAATGAAATTAAAAAAGTTGATAAATTAACTGTATATTCTTTTGGTGGAATTAAATTAGCAAAATGTGACATTATGTTAAATAATGGTGTTAGTTTAATTGATGTTAATACTTTTGTTTTAACTTTACAAGATTATCTTCTTAAAATAAGTGATATGGTAAGAATAGATTTAGTTGTAAAACAAGAAAAGAAGAAAACAAAAGTTAAAGTAAGGAGTAAAAAAGCAGATGCCAGAAATAGCGGAAGTGGAAACAGTAAGACAAACACTAAGAAAAAGAATACTAAAAAGAAAAATAAAAAACGTTAATGTTTTATATGAAAGAATTATAGAATCAGATATAAATGAATTTAAAAAAAATCTTATTGGTTTAGAATTTACAGAAATATATAGAAGAGGCAAATGGTTAATATTTGAAATAGGTCCTTATTATTTATGTAGTCATTTAAGAATGGAAGGCAAATATTTTATTAAGGATCATAATGAAGAAATAAATAAACATGAACATGTAATATTTGAATTTGAAGATGGAACAGATTTAAGATATCATGATACGAGAAAATTTGGACGAATGAATTTGGTCTTGAAAGAAGATTTGGAAAGTGTTGAAGGTGTTCATAAACAAGGAATAGAACCAATAGATAATAAAATGACTAAAGAATATTTGTATGATAAATTTAAGAAAAGTAAATTACCAATGAAAACTTTATTACTTGATCAAACGATTATTTCAGGATTAGGTAATATCTATGCTGATGAAGTATTATTTGCTTCAGGAATTTATCCTCAAAAGTTAGGAATAGATATAACAATGGATGAATGTGCTAAGATAGTTAAAGAAGGTAAAAGAATAATTGAAGAAGCGATTAAATGTGGAGGAACAACAATTAGAAGTTATACTTCTTCATTAGGTGTTACTGGTCGTTTTCAACAAAACTTAATGGTTCATAAAAGAGAGAATGAAGAATGTAAAAAATGTCATACTATTATTAAAAAAATGGTCATTGGCGGACGTAGTACTTACTATTGTAGTAATTGTCAAAAATAGAGTGAAATTTGATATTTTAAGCTAAAAATGATATAATTAAATTACGTAGTAGATAAGTTTTAAAAAGAAATATTTGTATATTTCTTTTTTTATGTTTATAATATAACCCAATATTTAAAGAGGGATTATTATGCAAAAATTAAATTTACCAGAAGGAGTGTTACCATTAAAAACTGTTTCAGGAAGATTATTTAGATATAGTAAAGATTATTTAAATGACTTAATAAAAGAATTAGAAGAATTCTTAGAACAGCAAGAATTTATGAATAATCGTACTTTTTCAAAGAAAGTTATGTTTTCACATGAAATAAAAGCTAATAATACAGTTGAAGGAATTAATGATTCAGTATCTGTTATTGAAAAAGTTATTGAAGATGCTAAAAATGTTTCTGATATTGAACTTAGAAATAGAATTATTAATTTATATCATGGATATCAATATATTTTAAAAAGAAAAAGTATTAATGAAGAAACAGTAGCAGAATTATATCAAATATTAAGTCGTGGTTTACTATGTAAAGATGATAAAGATAGAATGGGTCCAATGTATCGTACTGCACCAGTTTATATTTTAAAAAATGGTCGTTTAGATGGAACAATGGATCAAGGAATTGATTCGGCAGAAATACCTGATTATATGAAAATATATTTTGATTATGTTAATAATGGGGAGACTTTTAATACAGCAACAGAATATTTTGTTAAATCACAAATAATGCATTTTTATTTTGTTTGTATTCATCCATATTTTGATATTAATGGTCGTACTAGTAGAACTATTGCAATGTGGTATTTATTAAATCGTAATATTTATCCGTATATAATATTTAATCGTGGTATTAGTTTTGATGTAAATTATGATCGTTTAATAAGAGAAGCTAAATCTAGACATGAACTTACTAAGTTTTTGGAATATATGTTAGTAACAGTTAAAAAAGAATTAGAAAAAGAATATATGATGCATTATTTACATGAATTATCAGCAAGAGAATGGAGTGCTGTAGATTATCAATCAGTAGAATACTTTTTATCTTTAAATGGAACTAAAACAGTTTTAGATTTTACAACTATATATAACAGATATAATGATAAAAAAAGAAGTATTGAAGTATTAGAAACAATGTTAGAACCATTAATTAGTGATGGTACTTTAAAAGTAGTTAGAGAAACAAAAAAGACTATGTATGGTCAACAAAAAAATCTTAAATTAGAATTAAGTCAAGAACGAGTAAGTGAAATAGATACTAGTATGATTAAAAGATTAAAAATTTAAAAAAGGTAGTGTAAACTACCTTTTATAATGTAATAACTTCTTTTTTAGGAATTCTTCTTGCTAATTCTTGTTCGATAATTGTTAATATTTCTTCTTTAATATCTGTAAGCGGATCTTTTAATAACATATTCTTAGCATAAGTTAATTCTTCATTAGTTAGTGTATCTATATATTCATTTAAAGTTGAATTTATGTAATGTTGTTCTAATATTCTAGGTAAAACTTTTAATAACATTGTTACTACTTCGTACATATATATTTTCCTTTCATGAATTGGTATTATAGCAATAAATCCTAAAAAAGCAAAGTTTATGTTATAATAAATTAAGAAAGGATGAATAAAATGCCATATATTCAAGTAAGAACAAATAAACAAATAAGTAAGGAAGTTGAACTTAAAATAAAAGAAAGATTAGGTCAAGCAATTAATTTATTAGGTAAAAGTGAAAACTGGTTAATGGTTGAAGTAGTTGCAGATTGTCATTTATATTTTAAAGGTAATGATAATGAAGATTATGCTTATGTAGATGTTAAACTTTATGGAAATGGAAGTAGAGAAGCTTTTAATAATATGACTGCTACTATTACAGAAATATTAAATAGTAATTTAGAAATAAAACCTGATAATATTTATGTTAGTTATTTAGAAGTTGCTAACTGGGGTTGGAATGGGAGTAATTTTTAAATAATGAAGTCTTTTAGTAAATTAGATTGTAAAAAACAAAATGAAATAAGAAGAAAATATAAAAAAGAATGGAGTAAAGAATATAAGTACTCAATTCATTTATTTATTTTATATACAATATTGGGAATAATAGCTATATTAGGTCTTATTATTTCTTTTAAAGATTTATTTTTAGGAATGTTAATATTTACTTTAGCTTTTATATTAGATTTAATAGTATTATATTTCTTATATAATTCAAATAAGTCTTTTTATAAATTTTTGAATAAAATAGGGTATAAAAAATAAGGAGATTATATTAGTTATAATCTCTTTTGAATTGGAATATTTTTGTTATCAAAGTTATTTAAACTTTTTTTAGTAGCTTGCTCAAATAAATAAGCGGCTTTTAATTCATATTTATAGATTAAAGAATCTTTATTAGGAGTAGTAGGTAAGATAATATTTTTTTTTATATTATTAAGATATGTCTGACCTTTTTCATTAAAACCTAATATTTTTAAATAATCTAATTGCATATTTAAATTATCTTTTTTAGTTAAACCTATTATAATATGTATTAACATACGATTTATTTTATTATAAGTATATCTTTTAGTTTTAACATTACTAATTAATTCATCAAAATTATGAGATTCATTAATATATTTAAGTAAACGATATTCTATACCTTCATCAACATCTAAATATATACTTAAGTCTTGGTCTGTTAAAATTTTAAATTTAAGTAAATTAAATAATTTATCATTAGATATATTTTCAATAGTAGGTAAAACTTCTTTTGGTAGATAAGGGGAGATATTTTCATTATTTCTTAATTTTTCACGTATATTAGTAGCACTTATTACTTCATCATTAGAAGTAATATCTAAGTAATTACTAGTTCTTTTAATAGTTTCTGCTATTATAGAAGGATTTATTTTACGAATAGCTTTTATATAAGATATACCTAATAAATCATTAGGATTATTAATATCTTCTTTAATATTTAAAGCATTTTTCATTGCAGTTGGATAATTAAGACCTTCATCTAAATAAGTTTTAACTTTATCTTCAAAGGTTGGATCATTTAATTCGATATCAACAACGTGATTAAGTAAGTCTAAATTATTTGATTCACTACCAAAGATTATTCTTTCTACTTTAAGTTCATTTAGCAATTTAATACTATTATAAGCAAAGATATCAGATGATTGAGTTCCATAAACAAATGGTAATTCAATAACTATATCGATATTATTATTTAAAGCAATGTTAGTTTTGTTTTCTTTAGAAATAATAGAAATAGAACCTCTTTGTGTAAAATAACCATTTAATACTAAAATAATTAGAGAATCAGGATATTGTTCTTTAATTTTATTAAGATGGTATAAGTGACCATTATGGAAAGGATTGTATTCTGCTATAATACCAATTATGTTCATATTAAAACCTTCTTTACACTTTTATTTTATTATAAGAAGTTGTAATATTCAAGAAAAGTTGGTATAATTATTTCGCTAGTGGGTGAAGATATGTATATTGATTTAGCTAAAGTTGATGAAAAAGGTATAGTTATTGATGATGTAGTATCTTTTGGGGAAGAATTTATTAAAAAGACACCTATTCAAAAGTTAGATAATGTCAAAATAAAAGGTCGTGCTTATTATAGTATTACGAATGAAATAGTTTTTGATTGTGATGTTGAAGGTGTTATGGTATTATTAGATGCAATGGATTTGGAACCAGTTAATTATCCATTTAGTTTTGAAATATCTGAAGTTTTAAGTGAAAATGCATCAGAAATAAACAAAAATGAGTTAAAAACACTTGATATTATGGATATTTTATGGCAAAATATTGTACTAGAGGTCCCAATTAGTTTTCGTGCTAACCCTGATAAAAAGTATGAAATGTCAGGTGAAGGTTGGGAACTAGTAGATGAAGAAAGAAAAAAGTTAGATCCAAGATTAGCTCCTTTGTTAGAGCTACTTGAAAAAGAAGGGAAGGAGTGAAATCATGGCAGTTCCTTTTAGAAGAACAAGTAAAACTAAAAAAAGAATGCGTCGTACTCACTTAAAAAAAGAAGTTGGAGCTTTAACTAAATGTCCAAAATGTGGAGCAACAATCCAACCTCATCGTGCATGTATGAAATGTGGTTACTACAAAGGTAAAGAAGTAATCGCTATGCAAGAAGACGCTACTGAAGAATAGTTTACAATTACTACTTTTAGTAGTTTTTTTTTGCTTTTAACTAAGTTATAATTATTATAATAGTGGTGATAGCGATGAAAAAAGTTATTATTTTATTATCAATATGTTTATTATGTTCTTGTAAAGATACTAGAGAATATGTTTGTGATCGTGGGGATTTAGCAGGTGATAAGTGTTTAGTTTTATTATCAGAGGAACCTTCTAAAATATGTCCTGATGGTTATACTTTGAATGAAGATGGAACAAAATGTGAAAGTAAAATGACTATTGCAGCTAAACCAGCATATAGATGTAGTAAAGGTTATTATGTTGGTGATAATAAATGTGTGAGTGAAAAAATTTATGCTCAAGAATTAAAAACAACTTGTGTATCTAAAAATATTAAGGAAGATGATAAACTTAGTAAGGCTTATGTTAAAGATGATAAATGTTATGAAAAAATATGTAAAACAGTAAATAAAGATGGAACTTGTAAAGAATATACGGAAAAAGAAATTGCTTTTACTTATGAAAGAAATTGTCCTAGTGGAACTAAACAAGTAGATGGAGAATGTCATAAGGTAGGTTATTTAGGTAAGAGCTATAGTTGTGATCTTGGCGAATTAGATGAAGAAAATAAAAAATGTATAATAACTAGTGAAGAAGAATATACAATTGATTGTAAAGAAGGTTATACATTAAATAAGAAAACAAATTTATGTGAAAAGACTATTACAGAAAATGCTTATTTAAAGTAGATTAAGTATTTTATGATATAATCTTTTTAATGCCGGTTTAGTCTAGTGGTAAAACAGATCAATGGTAATGATCAGAGGACTGTTCAATTCAGTCATCCGGCACCAGATTGCAAGATAACTCGGGGATCCTGAGTAAAATCAAAGAACTTGTAAAAAGTTCTTTTTTATGTTATGATGAATATGTCAAGGAAACTTGCATAAAATAAAAAAGGATACATTTGATTCGGCTAATCAAATGCAATCCCCTTGAGATGCATCTGAAATCAACAATAGTTGAAATCAGATGCTTTTGCTATTTTAGAAGTAAAATAATTACGACTAAGAATAGGAGTAATATTATAATAAATTGAGAAAATTCTCTTTTAGTCATAAATATCACCACCTTTCATTTATCTATTGATAACTGAAAGGGAAAGCATCTGATATATTTCAAATGTATCCAAGTAGTATTATAGCAAACATATGTTCTTGCCACAAGACTTTTTTAAATAAATTAATAAAAATATTTTTTATGTTATGATGCAATTGGCAAGGAAACTTGTACAAAATAAAAAAGGGGACATTCAGTTTTGATATGTTGAATGTCTACCCAATTTATTATATTGAATTAGACACTTATTCGAGCGAACGAGTGTCATTTTTTTATTACTAAAATCAGTAAAGCTAAAAGTAGTAAAAATGAGTGATATGTAGCGAAGCAACTTTATGTTGTAAATATAAAATAAGTTTTTGCTTAATTTAATTTAGGAGTATCAGTTTGTAAATTAGGATTATTATATGACTTAAGATATTCTTTAGAAGTTGGAAATAAACCACCACATACAGTAGGTACTTCATTAATATTTTTTATAATTCTTTTATTTAGAAGATTAGTTCTAACTCTTTCTAAATTACAATCTATATTATCAGTTAAAGACCAATATGAAATACCATTTAATCTTACACCAGAATTATTAATAATAGATGAAATACTAGCGATTCTATCTCTTTTCATAGCATATATATCTTCATAAGATATTTTAGGATTATCACCAATGGTTTTTAATGTTTCATTTTCACTTAAAGATAAATCAAATTCAGTTATTTGAATACCAAGATGTTGGGTATCTTGTAAAGTTTTAAAATCTTTAAAACATTCTTCTATTTGTTCATCACTTGTTCTAAAAGTTATATGCATTTGGGAACCTAAAGTATCAATTAAACCATTTGAAGTAGCATTAATTTGTTGTAATACTTCAAATACTTTTTTTCTTCTTTCTGAGTCTTCTAAAAAAGGTTCATTATATAAATAACTTACACCTTGTGGTTTATGGGCTTTAGCATACGCAAAAACATTACATATATCATTAATGGTTATACCATAATTACTTTCCCATATATTTTCATATTGACCTTGTTTATTTTTATCAAAACTTACTATTTCATTAAATAAATCAACAGCATTAATAACAGGAGTTCCATCTGCTAATTTATGAGATGAATTATATTCATTAATAAAATCAATGGTAGCTTTGACATAAGCAGTTAATGTTTTTAAGATTTCTTCTTTGCTTTTGCCTTTAAATAAATTTTCAGCAGCACCTTTAGTTAAGAGAGAGTGAAGTCTTATATGTTTATTATTTTTAAAAGCAAAATCTAAATCTCTTTTAGCAAAGTAAAAATCAAATTGTTCTCTTTCTTCATTATCAAAGAATTCATTTATAACAACTTCTGGTTTACCAGAACCTACAAGTAAAGTGTCAAAACTTGATAATTGACTATTTAAGAAAACAAATTCATCATATAAGTCTTTTCCTTTATTTTGATCTCGTTCAAGAGAAATAAATCTATGAACTTGTTTAAAAATATCTTGATAATTTTTAGGATATCTATTTTTTATATAATCTTTAATATATTTGATTGTTTCAGTATTTTTATCAGTATAAATTCTTTTAATTACTTGGATATCTTCTTCTTTTAAATTTAATCTTTTTAAAGTATTATCGATAATAGTAGATTTATCTGTGTTATGTGGTACTAAAGTATCTTGATATTTTTCAAAGACAGTTCTTTTTATTTGTTCTAAATCTTCTGTTAGAAAAGTTTGAAAATCTTCTTTTTTAAAAATACCATTTAATTGTTTACATAAACATATAAATGATATTATTTCTTCATAAGTTTGACATTGGATAATAGATAATAAATCTAATTGTTCACTACTAAAGTATCCACCCATATTATTAGTATTAACATTTAAATTATATTGTTCCATTATGTCACCTAGTTTCATTTTTATTATATCATAAATTGTAAAAAGAAATATTTTATGTTATATTGAAGATGTTATGGGAGTAAGTGAATATGCAAGTATATAATAAGTTAGTAAGAGATAAAATACCTGAAATAATTAAAGGGAATGGGGAAGAACCAGTTACAAGAATTTTAGATGATAAAGAGTATAAGTTGGAATTAGAAAAGAAATTAAATGAAGAATATCAGGAGGTTTTAGAAGTACAAGGAAAAGATAGAGTAGAAGAACTAGCTGATATGATAGAAATTATTAGACATTTGGCTCAATTAGAAGGTTCTTCTTTAGATGAAGTAGTAAAGGTTGCCGATGAAAAGAAAATTGAAAGAGGAGCTTTTGCTAAGAAGATATTTTTAGAGAAAGTTAATGAGAAAAAATAAAATAAAACCACATTTCAATATTTGAAAATGTGGTTTTGTTATACTATTTTTTCTTTTGTTTAGCAGATACTTCAATAAATTTTTTAAATAATGGATGTGGTCTATTTGGACGAGATTTAAATTCTGGATGGAATTGACAAGCTATATAGTGAATATGAGTTGGTAATTCAATTATTTCTACTAAGTTAGCTTTAGGATTTATTCCAGAGAAGACCATTCCATTTTCTTCTAATAATTCACGATATTTATTATTAAATTCATAACGATGACGATGTCTTTCTAAGATTAAATCAGATTTATAATCATTATAAGCTAAAGTATCTTTTTTAAGGGCACATTCGTAGTTACCTAAACGAAGAGTACCTCCCATATTAATAACTTGTTTTTGATCAGCCATTAAATCGATAATAGGATTTTTACATAGAGGATCAAATTCTGTTGAGTTAGCATCTTCTAAATGACAAACATTACGAGCAAACTCAATAGTAGCAACTTGCATACCTAAACATAAACCTAAATATGGAATGTTATTAACTCTAGCATATTCAGCAGCTTTAATCATTCCTTCTATTCCTCGTGAACCAAAACCACCAGGAACTATAATACCTTTAGAGTTTTTGAATACTTTATTTAAATCACAATTAGAATCTTCTAATGATTCACTATCTACCCAATTAATATTTACTTTGACACCAATTGGATAACCAGCATGTTTTAAAGATTCAACAACAGAGATGTAAGCATCATGTAATTCAACATATTTACCAACTAAAGATATTTCTATTTCATCTTTTAAATTATCAGTTGTTTTTACTAATTTTTCCCAATCTTTGATATTTATTTTACCAACCTCTAATTTGAAATGATTTAAGATTATTTCATCAATTCCTTGTTCATGATAAACAAGAGGAATACGATAAACGTTAGTTACATCAGGAGAAGAAATAACATTAGTTGGAGGAATACTACAGAACATTGATATTTTCTTTTTAATGTCTTCATCTAATAAAATAGGTGTACGACATACAATAATGTCTGGTTGTAAACCTAAACCACGCATTTCAATTACGGAGTGTTGAGTAGGTTTAGTTTTTAATTCACCACTACCATAAATAGCAGGAACTAAAGTAGTATGTACAAATAATGTATTTTCAATACCTTCTTCTAGACGCATTTGGCGTAAAGCTTCTAAGAATGATTGTGATTCAATATCACCAATTGTTCCACCAATCTCAGTGATAATAATATCAGCGTTAGATGTATGAGCAGCTTCATAGATACGAGCTTTAATCTCATTTGTTACATGGGGAACAATTTGAACTGTTCCACCTAAAAAGTCACCACGACGCTCTTTTTCAATAACAGATGCGAAAACTTTACCCATTGTCATATTAGATGTGTAGTTAAGTTCTTCATCAATATAGCGTTCATAGTGACCTAAATCTAAGTCAGTTTCTGATCCATCAGCAGTTACAAAGACTTCACCATGTTGATATGGTGACATAGTTCCAGGGTCAACGTTAATATATGGATCAAACTTTTGCATGAATACTTTATATCCACGACTTTTTAATAATAAAGCAATAGATGAAGCAGTAATACCTTTGCCAAGACCAGATACAACTCCACCTGTTACAAAAACATATTTAGCCATTTTTATTCTACCTCCTTACCATTAAAAATAAAAAAAAGACTATTCGTGAGAACGTCTATAGGCTCTCTTAAATTATAACACTAAATAAGAAATAAAAATTAAAAAATATGCAAAAATGTAAATATTAACTAAACTTTAAGATATTTTTATGATATGATATAAGTAATAATAAGGGCGTGGTTAGATGAAATGTCTAAAATGTGGGAAAAGTATTAAAGATGATAGTATTATTTGTCCATATTGTGGTGGAATAAATAAAGTTAAAAATAAAACTAATAAAAGTAGTAAAAGTAAAAAAAGTGTCGACTTAGATTTACCAATGTTAAAAGAAGAAGTTAAGGAAGTTACACCTAAAGAAATTGTCGAAGCTAAAACTTTATATGAAGATGCACCAATCCAAGTAGAAGAAGATCTTGAACCAACTAGAACAATAAAGGTAATAGATGGTGATGATTCTTTAGTAAATGATATTAATGAACAAATTAATAAAATGAATGAAGAGAGTAAAGCAGTTCAAACGATTGATTTAGATGATATAGTTATTCCAACTACTATTGAACCAGAAAAAAAAGAAGATGAACTTAGTAAAAGTAAAGTAGTTGAAGATGAAAAAATTACTGATAATGAATTAGATGATACTTCTAAAGAAGAAACTACTAAAAATAAAAAAGCTCTTTTATCAATTGAGACGACAGAAAGTGTTAAAAGTAGAAAGAAAGTTTTATTAATTACAGCTATTACTTTTGTTATTTTATTAACTGTAGCTTGTGTAAGTATTAAACTTATGGCTTCACATGATTCTTCGGTACCTGTTGATGAAGATTATATGACTAAACTAGAAAAATCTTTACAAAATTATTATGATACAGAAAAAATAGATGATATTATTTATGTTTTAGAAGATAATAAAAATAATGAAGAAGCTCTTAATAATATTCATAATAAAGTAAAAGAAAAATGTGAAGAATGGTTAAATATTTATATAGATACTGAATTTGCAACAAAAGAAGAGTTTGATGAATTAACTAAAAAATATAAAAATATATATAATGGTTTATATGAGTATGCTGTGGTTAAGAAAGATGATAATTATATAAGAGCATTATCTGATTTTGATAGAAATAGTTATATTATGGAAGTAGATAATGCTTATGATGATAGTAGAGTATTCTATGAAGCTTTAGAACTATATAATGCTAATGATTATGATAAAGCTTATTATATTTTTAATCAAATAGAACAAGCTAATACTTACTATAATAAAGCTAAGAAATATTGTTCAACTATTATAGATAATGTTTTAACTTTATTAGAAGCAGATGTAAATAAAATAGAAAAAGGAATAGATGATTTAAGTGTAAGTGATAAATTAAAAAGATATAGTCAAATAGAACAAGTAATTATGGAATATAATAGAATTTATGAGAACTTAGAACTTAATAATCAAGAAAGATATAGTAACTTATTAGATACTTATCGTAATAAAGTAACAGAGTATACTTATGCTTTATCTAAAGAAAATGAAACTGATGTTACAGAAGGTTAATTAAGATGTCAACTAAAAATGGTTGACATCTTTTTTAGTTAGTGTTATATTAATGGTGAATTTTAAAGAGAGGAGTGAGAAAATGAGCAATAAAATTCAAATTAAAAATTTAATAATTAGAATGGGTAATAGATTTGTAAGAGCATTTTCTCACGAATTTTAGTAATTTAAGAGAAGATACTTTTATGAATAACTATTATATGTAGTTATTTTTTTATGGAGGAGAAAGTTATGGAAAGTTTAAGAAATTTTAAAATATTGTTTCGATATTTTAAAAAAGATAAACTTAAACTTACTCTTTATATCATTTTAACTATATCTAAACATTTTGAACCACTTATTAATGCTTTTATATGGGCGAAAGCTTTTGAAGCTTTAGCTTCTGGTAATAGTATGGTATTTGTTAAATATTTAATGGCTTGGAGTGGTTTAATTATCTTTACATGGGTAGTTATTCAAATACCTACAGATTTACTTTATAATTATTTAGAAAAGAAATTTATGGAAAATGTTAGTAAGGATTTATATACTAAAGTTTCTTCATTACCAGCTATTGCTTTTGAAGAAGTAGGTGTTGGAGAATTTATAAATCGTATGTATACAGATCCTGATCGTGTTTTAGAATTATTACAAAAGTTAATTAAGTTGTCTTGTCGTTTAGTAATAGCTTTAATAATTGTAGGAATTTCTTTTTCAATATCTATATATGTAGGATTAGAATTAATTTTACTTTGTGTAGTTATGTTTATATTATCTAATATTTATTATCCTAAGATTAAAAAAGTTCAAGAAGCTATTAAAAAAGATTCAGATGAATTTATTAAAGTAGCTACACAAAATATATCTGGAATTAGAGAAATAAAAGCTCTAGGTATAAAAGATAACATTAATAGAAGAATCTATGTTAATGTTGAAAATCTATTTAAGAAGCAAAAGAAAATTGGGGTAGATGAAACTATTTATTATGCCTTAAATAATTTATGTTATTTTGTTATTCAGTTTGCAATATTGCTTACTTTAGGTTTTTCAGTATTTAGTGGTTTTATTACTTTAGCTTCATTTATCGTTATAGAAAAATATATATGGCGAATTGATGAAGTAGTTGAATCGTTATCTGAATTTGGAATATCTTTTAATAAAGTAACAGTTTCTTTAAAGAGAATGGATGAAATATTAAATAATAGATTATATGAAGATGAAAAATTTGGAAATAAGGTTATAAATGATAAAAAGGTAAAAATTGAGTTTAAAGATGTTTTATTTAAATATCGAGATGAAGAAGAATTTATATTAAAAGGTTTAAATATGAAGTTAGAACCAAATAAAAAGATTGCTATAGTTGGTAAATCAGGACAAGGTAAATCAACGTTATTTAATTTATTGTTAAGATATTTTGATTCTACGGAAGGTAAAATATTAATTAATGATGTGGATATTAAAGAACTAAGTGAAGATAGTTTAAGAGAAAATATATCTGTTATAAGACAAAGTCCTTATTTATTTAATTCAACAATATTTGATAATTTTAAAGTAGTTAAAGAAGATGTTACTTTAGAAGAAGTTAGAGAAGTATGTAAGAAAGCTTATATAGATGATTATATTATGTCTTTACTTAATGCTTATGATACGATTATAGGTGAAGGGGGAGTTAATCTATCGGGCGGACAAAAACAACGTATTGCTATAGCTAGAACATTGTTAAAGAATACTAAGGTAATTTTATTTGATGAAGCTACTTCAGCTTTAGACAATGAATCACAAGAATATATAAAGAAGACGATTGATGATTTAGTTAAAACTCATACCATCATAATAGTTGCTCATAGACTCTCTACTATTATGGATGCAGATGTAATATATGTAATTTTAGATGGTAAAGTTACTAATTATGGAACACATGATGAATTAATGAAATCATCAGAATTATATCGTAAATTATATAGTCCAGAAGTATTAGATTTCTAATACTTCTTTTTTGGTTAGAATTTGCTTTTTTAAATGTTATTAAATATAATATGAATAAGTTTATAGGTGGTTTTATGGTTAAAAATTTTAAATTAGGAAAAAAATTTATTGCAGGTGTTTTAATAGCTGGTATTATTGGAGGAGGAATAGGTACGTATCATTTATCTAAGAGAATGGAAGTTAATCGTGTTAAAGGTTATTTAGAAGACTTTTTAACGGCAGAAAACTATGTTGATTTAACTAAAGTAAGTGGTAGTTATACTATTAAAGATTTTGATGGAGAATATTTAAGAAAAGCTTTAGAAGAAATGGATGTAGATTATGTTAGAATAAGTAATTCTTTTGTCTATGATGATGCTCATGTTTTACCATTCCCTCATATGAATGCTGTTAATTATGATAATGTTTTATGGAATGATGGAATGCAAGATGTTTATGAAATGTATGAACCAATTAGGGTACCTAGTGAAGATGGAGTAACTTATCAAATACCTGATAATTTTACATTAGAAGAAGTAGAAGAAATAGCAAACCCAATTAGGTATGAAGATTTAGATGATCGAAAAGTAGTTGTTTTTAAAAATACATATGAAGATTCGTATAGTTTATCAATGGAGAAAAAATAAGTAAATTATGATACAATTATAATTAGGTGATTATTAGTGGAAATTCAACTTGGAGATTATAAAATTAATGTTATTGTTATAAGAAAAAATAATAAAAATATTTATTTTAGATTTAAAGATGATGGTAATTTATATGTTACATGTAATTATTTAGTTACTAATAAAGAAATAATAAAATTATTAAAAAAAGATGAAAAATCAATGCTTAGAATGTATAAATTTTTTATTAAAAGAGAAGAGATTAATAAACAATTTTATTATTTAGGTGAACCTTATATAATAGTAAATGATGATAAAATAAAAGAAGTTATGATAGAAAATAATACTATTTATGTTAAAGATGAAAAGATGTTAAATAAATGGTATAAAAGTGAATGTAAAAAAATATTTACTGAAAGAATTAATTTAATACTTAATAATTTTAATAATATACCTAGTTTTAGTTTAAGGATTAGAAAAATGAAAACAAGATGGGGAGTTAATAATGTAACTAAAAGAATAATTACTTTAAATAGTGAATTATTAAAAAAAGATGTTACTTTAATAGATTATGTTATTATTCATGAGTTATGTCATTTTTATGAAGCTAACCACAGTGCTAAATTTTGGAAACAAGTAGAAAAGAGATATCCTTATTATAAATTAGCAAGAAAAAGATTGAAGGTGGAATAATTGGAAGTAATAAGTTCATTAGATAATAAAAAAATTAAATATTATAGTAAGTTATTATTAAAGAAATTTCGTGATAGTGAAAATTTATTTTTAGTAGAAGGTGAACATTTAGTTTTAGAAGCTTACCGAGTTGGTCTTTTAAAAGAAGTTATTATGAGTGAAGATTATGAGGGTAAGTTTGATGTACCTACTACTTATGTAACTTATGATATTATTAAAAAACTAAGTAATACTTTAAATCCTCAAAAAGTAATTGGGGTTTGTAAAAAAGAAGAAAATAAAGTAATAGGTAATAAAGTATTACTATTAGATGATATTCAAGACCCTGGTAATCTAGGGACGATTATTCGTAGTAGTGTTGCTTTTAATATAGATACAATTATTTTATCTAATAAATCAGTAGATGTTTATAATGACAAAGTAATTAGAGCTAGTGAAGGTATGTTATTTAAAATAAATATTATTAGAGATGATATTATAAAAGCAATTAATGATTTAAAAAATAAAGATTATATAATCTATGGAACTAAAGTAGATGGAGGTACTTCGATTAAAGATATTACTCCTAGTGATAAATATGCTATTGTAATGGGTAATGAAGGAGCTGGAGTAAGTAAGGAAGTATTAAATCTATGTGATAAATATTTATATATACCTATGAATAAAGATTGTGAAAGTTTAAATGTTGGAGTTGCAACTAGTATAATATTATTTAGTTTTAATAAATAGTAGGTGATATGATGAATGAGTATATTTTAATTGGTAAAATTGTTCAAACTCATGGTATTAAAGGAGAACTTAGAATACGTAGTAATTTTGAAATGAAAGATCGTGTTTTTAAAAAAGGTTTTAATTTATATATTGGAGAAGGACATGTTAAAGAAGTTATTAATACTTATCGTGTTCATAAAGATTTTGATATGGTTACTTTAGTAGGTTATGATAATATTAATCAGGTTTTAAATTATTTAAAAATGAATGTTTATGTAAATAAAAAAGATATTGATTTAAAAGAAGATGAATATATATTAGAAGAATTAATTGGATTTGATGTTATAGAGGATGGAGAGATACTTGGTAAAGTAAGTGATATCGTGTATAATGGTAGTAACATTCTTCTATATATAGAAGCTGATAAGAATTTTTATATTCCTAATAATAGTCATTTTATAAAAAAGGTTAATGTTAAAGAAAAAAAGGTAGAAGTAGAAAATGCTAAGGGATTGATTTTATGAGAATAGATATATTAACTTTATTTCCTAATATGTTTGAAGGTTTTTTAAATGAATCAATTATTAAAAGAGCTATTTTAAAAGAAAGTGTTATAATAAATATAGTAGATTTTAGAAAATATTCGCATTTTTCCAATAATCAAGTTGATGATACACCATATGGTGGAGGAGGAGGAATGGTTTTAAGAATAGAACCTATCTACGATGCTTTAATGGATATTAAAAAAGATGATCCTGAAGCAAAAGTTATTTTAATGACACCAGATGGTATACCATATAAACAAGAGATGGCTGTTAAGTTAAAAGATGAAAAACATTTAGTATTTATTTGTGGTCATTATGAAGGTTTTGATGAAAGAATTAGAACTTTATGTGATATGGAAATAAGTATTGGTGATTATGTTTTAACTGGTGGAGAGTTACCAGCTATGGTGGTAAGTGATAGTATTATAAGATTAATTGAGGGAGTTATTACTGATTCTAGTTTAGTATCAGAATCATTTAATGATAAATTATTAGATTATCCAACATATACTAAGCCACAAGAATTTATGGGAATGAAAGTACCAGATGTATTACTTAGTGGAGATCATGCTAAAATAGCAGCATGGCGAGAAGAAGAAAGAATAAAGAAAACAAGGGAGCGTCGTCCTGATTTAATGTAGTTTAAGAAGGTGATTAAATGGCAAGTTACTTGATTAATAAAAAACATCATGATGAAAGTATTGTTTCTTTTAAAGATGTTGATGGTTATACATTTAAACCACGTAGTAAAAATGATAGTTATATAAAAGTAAAAGCAGTTAAAATTGTTGATAAAGTAATGATTGATAAAATATTAACAATGAAATTTGATAAATTGTTTAGACAAGTAGTTGCCATGGCGATGCATGTTATTAATGATGAAGATGCATCTGAAGATGATGCACAAATTGTTTTAGATGAAGTTGAATTAGTTAGAGAAATATTACTTAATCGATACCAAAAATTCTTAAACTATGAAAAAGAGCAATTGTTTTTAAAAAAGTTACGTTTAATTGAAAATGAAATGCGTTTAAAACAAGTAAAAATTAAACAAAAAGCTTTATATTTGGAGCAGATGGAAGAAAAAACGATTGGTCGTAGTCGTTAATTTTGAAAAAAATGAGATATGTTGTTGCAAATATATCTTTTTTTTGTTATAATCTTAAGTGCTTCAAGGAAGAAAATCCGCTGAATAAATTATTTATGATTTTCCGGTAAGTAATATAGTAGGAAAGGATGTTTGTAAAATGGCTAATTTAGTAGACAAAATTAATGAGAAGCATGTAAGAAAAGACATTCCTGAATTCCGTGTTGGTGATACTGTTAGAGTAGACGTATGGGTAAAAGAAGGTAAGAAAGAAAGAATCCAAGCTTTTGAAGGACTTGTAGTTGCTAAAAAAGGTGGAAGTGTTTCTGAAACTTTCTCAGTACGTAAGAAATCTTATGGTATTGGTGTAACAAGAGTATTCCCTGTTAACTCTCCAACTATTGATAAAATAGTTGTAGTTAAGAAGGGTGTTGTAAGAAGAGCAAAACTAAACTTCTTAAAAGGAATGAAGAAAGAATACAAAGTAAAAGAAAGAAATTAATTCTTTCTTTTCTTTTGGTTATAATTTGTCTTTTAAGTAATTAATAAAAATGATAGAATAGTAATTGGTGATATGAATGAGTAAAGAAGAAAAAATAGAGGAAGAAGAAAAAATTCCTACAGAAGAAAATGATGTTAAAACTTTTATAAAGTTTTTAAAAGAATTATTACCTTATGTAATTATTTTAGTAGCAGTTGTTGTAATTAGAACTTATTTTTTTACACCAATTATGGTAAATGGACCTAGTATGCAACCAACATTAAATGGTGGGGAAATAATGATTTTAAATAAAAAAGGTAAGATAGATCGTTTTGATATCGTTGTAGTTGATATTGGAACGGAAGATATTATTAAAAGAGTTATTGCAATGCCAAATGAAACTATTTCTTGTGAAGATGGTGTTGTATATGTAAATGGTCATAAACAAGAAGAAGATTATAGTAAAGGAAATACATCTGATTTTGAATTAGTTAAATTAGGTGATGATGAATACTTTGTAATGGGTGATAATAGAGAAAATTCATTAGATAGTAGAAAACTAGGAACATTTAAAAAGGAACAAATAAAGGGAACTACTAGTTTAGTTTTATTTCCGTTTAATAGAATTGGGAACTTAAAATAACGGAGTAGAAGTATGGATGCTTTTGTTGTAAAAATGAGTAAATCAGAAAGCTATAATATGGGTGTTCAAGATTTACAACTTAATTATTTTGAAAAAAGTTTAAAAGAAGATTTACAAGGTTTATTTATTTGTAAAACAATGTTTAGTGAAATTAATTTAGATGCAGAATTATATTTTGTATATGATAAATGTATTGTTGCAAAAGCATTAGCTTTAGGTAAAGTTGATTTAAGTAAAGAAATGCCGAAAGTAAAGAATAGATTATCTTCCTATTGCAAAATGTATGTTTTAGATATTAATAGTATAAAAACATTTAAACCTCTACCATTAGATGAATTTTATGATTATGTGTCAGTAGATGAAACTAGGGAAGAGTGGATTAAAGAGTTACACTACACAGGTCAAGTTAAAAAAGTATCTTTAAAAGATAATATGTATGATATGTTACAAGATAGATTAAATATTCCTTTTAAACTAAATGATGCTTTTTATAGCTCACCATTATATCAAGATTTCTTTAAAAGAAATTTTGTTGGGGAAAATTTATTAAATTTAACAGGATTATATTATTTTGAAAATATTCATTCATATTTTTTAACAACTTTATTAGATAAAAATAAAAATAGTGCTTTAGGTTTTAATAATAAAAATAGTTATGAACCATTATTAAAATTTTTAAAAATAATTGCTAAAAAAGATAAAAGTGGGAAACTTAATTTAAGTAAAAATGTAGTTGTTACTGATTGTAAAATTGAAGCTCAAAGTAGAATTAATCAAAATAATATTCCTGATATTGCAATTGATTTTTCTTTATCAAATAATTGTAGCTATAGATTAATTTTAGAAGCAAAATTAGAATCTTGTGAAGGTAGTGGACAATGTGAAAGATATTTTTTAGAAACAGAGAAGAAATATCCTGATGTTCAAAAAATATATGTTTATTTATCTTTGAATGATAATAACGTTCTTGATGGAGGAGAATTAATTAATAATAAATATATTCAAATAACCCATCAAGAATTATTAGATCAATTATATTATGAATGTTATGAAATGACATATAGTAATTTAATATATGATTATATGCAAAGTTTTAACTATATAATGGATAAATTAATAAAAGAAGTAAAAATAAATGAAATTCCGGTTATTAAACCATTAGTTTTATTAGCAAGTGATATTTATTATCAATATTCATCTTATATTGAAAAAGATATTATAGAAGATAATAAGATTCCTAAAGAGGAGTTAAGTTATATTTTAAAATTATTAATTTGTATTTATAAGAATAAGGAAATATTAAAGAAAAATAAAGGCTTAAAAGAAAAAATAGAAAAGTTTTATAATAAATATAAAGATTAAAAACCTGTAAAAGGTTTTTTTTGTTAAAGGTAGATATGAATTTTTAATTATGATAAAATTAAGATGGTGAAATAAGATATGGAAGTAGGAATTTTATTACCAATATTTTCTTTACCTAGTAAATATGGTATAGGAGATTTTGGTTATGAAGCTTATGAATTTATTGATATTTTAAAATATTATAATGTTAAATATTGGGAAATATTACCTATTAATGAGGGTGGGGTATGTCCTTATTCACCAATAAGTTATTATGCTTTAAATAAAAATTTTATTTCCTTAGATAAATTAAAAGACATGGGTCTTTTAAATAAAGTATCAAAAAAAGATAAAAGAAATAGAATTGTATATGATAATTATAAAGAACAATATTATTTAGAAGCATTTAATAATTTTAAAGAAGATAATGAATATAAAGAATTTATTAAGAATGAAAAAATAGTTATGTTTGCTAAGTATATGAGTAATAAAGAAAATAAAGATGAAAAGTATTATTTATTTTTACAGTATATTTTAGATAAACAATGGAATGAGTTAAAAAGTTATGCACATAAGAAAGGGATCAAATTAATTGGGGACATGCCAATATACCCTGATTTTGATTCTTGCGAAGTAAAAAATAATCCAGAATGTTATCAATTAGAAAATGGTGAAATGAAATATGTTTCAGGGGCTTCACCAGATTATTTTAATGAGAATGGTCAAAAATGGGGACATCCTTTATATAATTTTAATTATATGGAAAATGATAATTTTAAGTATTTAATAGATAGATATAAAGAATATTTGAGTAAATATGATGTTATTAGAATAGATCATTTTAGGGCGTTTGATACTTATTATAAAATACCAATTAATAAACAAGCTAAAGATGGATGGTATATGTTAGGACCAGGTTCTAAATTTTTTGATGAGTTATTTAAAATTACAACGTGGGATAGATTTATTGTTGAAGATTTAGGAGATATACGAAAAGAAACAGAAGATTTAAGAGATAAATATAATTTTACAAGAATGAAAATATTACAATATACTTTAGATCCATTAAATAAAAAAGATAATTATGATGATGTAAATAATATGGTTTTTTATACTGGTAATCATGATAATAATACGATAGTTGGATGGTTTAATGAATTATTTAAAATTAAACAAGATAAATTAAAAGAATTTTTAAAAGAACAAGGTTGTGAAGATAACAAAATAAATTATGCTTTAATTAAATATGTTTTAAAAAGTAAAGCTCGTTTAGTAATATTTCCGGTACAAGATATTATTGGATTAGATGAAAATGGTCGTATTAATCTACCTGGATATGCTAATATAGATAATTGGTCGTGGGAATTATTAGATTTTAATGATTTTAAAAAGCATATGGATATAGTAAGTAAATGGTGGTGAATATGATATAATTATGGGAGTCAATTTATAATCCAAATTTTAATTTCGTCGAATTCGACGGTTTTAGAAAAAGTACAGGGCTTTATATGTTTGTTTTAAGTGTGTGTGAAAAAAAACAAATGCTACTAACATATATTCAAAACGTGGTAAATATGGTGGAACATATGCACATAAAGACATAGCATTTGAATTTGAATCTATTATAAGTCATGTATTAAAATTATATTTAATAAAATAATTTGAAAGATTAAAAGAGTTAGAAAATCAAAATAGATAATGGTTAAAATATTAAAAGTTATTAAGATTATAGTAATTTTAGTATAATTTATATTAGGAATTAGAAAGGTGATTACGACATTTAAGAACATATACGAGGAGATGAGGAAATGGCAAAAGATTTAATTATAAGAAGTAGTAGTGCTGAGTTTATTATTTTTGAAAGACAAACACATGATAAAGGTATTCAAGTTCGATTCGAAGATGGGGATTTATGGTTAACACAAAAAGCAATTGGAGAACTATTTAACACAACTAGAAATAATATAACAATGCATATTAATGAGATTTATAATAGTTATGAATTGAATGAATCTTCAACTAGTAAGAAATTCTTACTAGTTCAAAATGAAGGAAACAGACAAGTTAAAAGAAATGTTCAATATTATAATTTGGATATGGTAATATCTATTGGTTATCGAGTAAATTCGGATAGAGCTGTTCAATTTCGTAGATGGGCAACTAATATATTAAAAGAATTTTCTAAAAAAGGATATATTATTGACAAGAAAAGAATGGAAAATGGAGCTTTCTTTGATGAAGACTATTATGAGTCATTACTTGCTGAAATAAGAGAAATAAGATTATCTGAACGAAGATTTTATCAAAAAATAACAGATCTTTATGCTACCTCTGTTGATTATGATTCAAAATCTCCTATTACAATAAATTTCTTTAAAAAAGTACAAAATAAAATGCATTATGCAATTTCTCATCAAACAGCAGCTGAAATTATATATAATAGAGCAGATTCTAAAAAAGAATATATGGGACTTACTTCTTGGAAAAATTCTCCAAATGGTAAAATACTTGAAACAGATGTTGTAATTGCAAAAAACTATCTATCAAAAGATGAACTAGAGCAATTAAAATTAATTGTTTCTGCATTCTTGGATTTAGCAGAAGCAAGAGCAAAAAGAAACATCCCTATGACAATGGAAGATTGGGCGACAAGAATAGATAAATACTTATTATCAGATGATAGAGATATTTTAAAAGATGCTGGAAAAATATCACATGAAATTGCTTGTGATAAAGCATTAACAGAATTTGAAAAATATAGAATCAAACAAGATAAATTATACAAATCAGATTTTGATTTGTTAATAGAGGAAAGTAAAAAAGGCAGTGATAAAAATGAATGATAAAATAAATTATTATCCTGGTCATATGGCAAAGACTAAAAGATTAATTAAAGAAAAATATGATTTAATTGATATAGTTTATGAAGTTATAGATGCTAGGTGTCCTTTATCATCTAAAATTAAAGATATAGATGAACTCTTAAAGGATAAACCGCGTATTTTAATTATGACTAAAAAAGATTTATGTGATTTAAATATTACTAATAAATGGGTTAAGCATTATGAAGATAAAGAATATAATGTTATATTAGTAGATTTAAGTCAAAATAATGCTTTACAAAATATTGTAGATTTAACTCATAAAATAACTAGTGATATTCAAGTAAAAAGAGAAAATAAAGGACTTGCTAAGAAAGAAATTAGAGCTTTAGTAGTAGGAATACCTAATGTAGGTAAATCAACTTTAATAAATAGAATGGTTGGTAAAAAAGTTGCTGTTGTTGGTAATATGCCAGGAGTTACTAAGAATTTATCTTGGTTAAAAACAAATAGTGATATTTTATTATTAGATAGTCCTGGAATATTATGGCCAAGATTAGATAATGAAGAAATTGCTTTGAATTTAGCTAGTTTTACAGCAATTCCTAGAGATACATTACCAGTAGATAAAGTAGCAATTCATATTTTAAATAAATTAGATAAATATTATCCTAATGTTTTAAAAGATAGATATAATTTAGATAAAGTAGATAATGATGATATAGTTAGTACTTATGAATTTTTAGGTAAGAGAATGGGTGCTATTATATCTGGAGGGGAAGTTGATTATGATCGTGTAAGTAAGAGTATTTTAGAAGATATAAAAAATGAACGAATTAAAGGAATTACTTTTGATAGGATTGATGATTAATGTTAGATGAATTTAAAGATTTATTTTATAGTAAGTTAGATATTGGGGCTTTAGATTTTAAAGAACAGAGTGCTTTTTTAGCAGCAATGGTTAAATATTTAGATCATGGTCGTAAAGATAAAATAAATGGACGTACTTTAGAATTTGTAAGTCGCCAATTAGATTCATTAATTCGTTTTTTTTGAAAGTGTTGGATATACTAAAAAAGAAATGGTTCAAATATTAACAAATTTACCATCTTTATTAAATACAGTAGATGATTTATATAAAAAGTATTTATTATTAGGAGTAGTAGAAAATCCTTATAATACTTTAAGAAAAGATAAATTACTTCATCGTACTAAAGATTTTATAATAGGATTTAATAAAATTTATGCAAGATATAAATTAGTATGTGAAGCTGGGTATGACAATCCAAATTGGAATGTTTTAGTTCATGCTTCAGATAGAGAGTTTGCTAAAATATTTGTTGTTGGAACATATAAAAAGAGTTATCAAGTATTTACGCTACCTGAACGTGTTTTAGAATGGTTAAATGGAGTTTCTACTTCAGAGTTTGATTTAGAACAAACTAAGAGTTGGGATGTAAATAAGGAGATAGTAGAAAAATATGAAGAAAGAAGTAAAAGAAACAGTTGATTTACTTAAGTATGAAAAAGAATTATATGATAAAGGAATTAATTTAATAGCGGGTGTTGATGAAGCTGGGCGAGGTCCTTTAGTTGGACCAGTTGTAGCAGGAGCAGTTATATTACCTAAAAATTATGAATTAGAAGGTTTAATTGATAGTAAACAATTAACTGAGAAAAAAAGAGAAAAATTTTATGATATAATAATGAAAGATGCTATTAGTGTTGGAGTAGGAGTAGTTGATGCTAAAAAAATAGACGAAATAAATATTTTAGAAGCTAGTCGTTTAGCAATGAAGATAGCTATTTCTAAGTTAGAAGTTCAACCTGAATATATCTTAAGTGATGCAATGAAACTAGATTGTGTAGGGATTCCTTATAAAGATATTATTCATGGTGATGCTTTATCTTTATCTATTGCAGCAGGAAGTGTTATTGCTAAGGTAACTAGAGATAGAATGATGTATGAACTTGATAAAGAGTATCCACAATATGGTTTTGCTAAACATAAAGGTTATCCAACTAAATTGCATTTAGAAAATTTAAAAAAATATGGGGTTTTGGATTTTTATAGGTTTACTTATAAACCAGTTAGTGATTTAATTAAAGATAAGGATAAGGGTGGGCTAGCAGATGAGAATATTTTACAATAATGTTTTTAAAAACTATTTCTTTTTAATGCTGACGTTAGTTATAGAAGAGGTTATATTTAGATTAATATTACATATGCCTTTATTAGAAATGCATATGTTAAGAATCTTTTTAGGTATTAATATTATCAGTTTAATATGTTCTTTATTATTTTCCTTTTTTGGAAGAATAATAAGTAATGTTTTAATAAGTGTAGTAGCAGCATTCTTTACCGTTTATGCTATTATCCAAGCTGGTTTTAAACATTTTTTAGGTTCCTTTGTTTCTTTAACTTTATTTAAACAGGGAATGACTGCTCAAGGATATTTAAAAGAGTTTATAAATAGTATTCCTAAAAACTATTATTTAATGGCTATTCCATTAGTAATATTAATTATCTTTTATATATTTTATGATTATCGTATTAAAGTATTAGAAAAAAATGATACAATAGATTTCTCTGATAAATTTGATTCAGAAGAAAGAAAAAAATTAGATGATCAAATTTTAGCCAAGAAAAGAAGAAAAAGATTAATTAATAGTAAAATTAATGCTTTAGTAATAAGTATTGTTTTAGGAGTAGGTTATTACTTTTTATTAACGGCATCTTTTTTACAAAAAGATTTACAATTTAAAGATACTAAGGTTTTATTTGATAATCCTAGTATGCCTAATTTAGCAATGAATCAATTTGGTTCTTCAATGTATTTTTTTGTTGATTTAAAAGGTTTTATTAAACCTAGTAATAGTATAGAAAGTAGTGTATATGATAATAAATATACAAAACAAGAACAAGTTTATAGTGATTATATTAGAAATATAGATGATTCTTTATGGGAACAATTAACTAAAGATGAAAAAAGAACTGATTATAAAAAGTTAAACAATTATTTTATAAGTCAAAATATTACAGATAAAAATGATTTTACAGGAATGTTTAAAGATAAGAATTTAATTGTTATTATGATGGAATCAACTAATAATATTATATTAAATGAAGATTATTTTCCTAATGTTTATAAATTATATACTGAAGGTTGGTCTTGGGAGAATTCTTATAGTCCTAGAAGTGCTTGTGCAACTGGTAATAATGAATTAGCAGGTATGACTTCGTTATATACAATAAATAATTCTTGTAACATTAATGATTATGTTAATAATATTTATCCTGAATCTATCTTTAATTTATTTAATAATGCTAAGTATACAACTAGTAGTTATCATAATTATACTGAACAGTATTATTCACGTAATAAAATGCATACTAATTTAGGTAGTGGACATTATTATGGAGTTCAAGAATTAGGTATACCTTATAGTAATGCTTATAAAGAATGGCCTAGTGATGTTGATTTAGTTAATAAAATGTTAGATATTACAGAGAAACAAGATAAGTTTATGGTTTGGTTAACAACAGCTTCAGCTAATTTACCTTATGAAGAAAGTAGTGAACTTGGTGATAAATATCTTGATTTATTTGCTAATACTAATTATAATACTTCACTTAAGAGGTATATGTCGAAGTTAAAAGAATTTGATGAAGCAATAGGTGCTTTATTAGAAGGTTTAGAAGAACAAGGTAAATTAGATGATACAGTAATAGTTTTATATGCTGATCATTATCCTTTTGGATTAAGTACTGATACTTTAAATTCTTATTTTGATTCTAATGTTACAGAACAAAATGAAGTAGATAAAACACCTTTTATTATATATAGTCCATCTATTCAGTCACAAAAGTTTTCTGAATATACAAGTTATATTAATATTACTCCTACATTAGCTAATTTATTTGGTTTAGATTATGATCCACGTTTATATGTAGGTCAAGATTTATTATCTAAGACTTATGAAAATAGAATTATATTTGCTGATGGTTCTTGGAAAGATAAGAAAGCTTATTATGATGCTGTAACTGGTACTATTACATATGTAGATGTAAATAATGTTTATACTGATGAAGAGTTAAAAGATATTAATACAGTTGTTAGAGAAAAAATATCAATGTCTAATTTAGCTATTAAGACTAATTATTTTAATTATTTAGAAAATGCAAAAGAAGAGTTAAGGGTTCAAAATGTTGGTGAGGGTGAAAAAAATAATTAAAGACATCAAGAGTCTAAGAAAGGAAACATGATATGAAAAAATTAGTTATAGTAGAATCTCCTAGTAAAAGTAAAACAATTGAAAAATATTTAGGAACTGATTATAAAGTAGTTGCTAGTATGGGACATATTAGAGATTTAGCTACAACTGGTAAATTTGGCTTAGGGGTAGATGTAGATAATGATTTTGCTCCTTCTTATATACCGATGAAAGGTAAAAATAAAGTAATAAGTGAGTTAAAAAAATTAAGTAAAGATTCAGATTGCATCTATTTAGCAACAGACCCAGACCGTGAAGGGGAAGCTATTAGTTGGCATTTAAAAGAAACTTTAGGTTTAAAAAAAGATTTTGAACGTGTTACTTTTAATGAAATAACAAAAGATGTTATTTTAGATGCTTTTAATCATCCACGTGATATAGATATAGATTTAGTTAAAAGTCAAGAAACAAGAAGAATATTAGATAGAATAATTGGTTTTAGATTATCAAAGTTAATGCAATCTAAAACAGGTGGTAAAAGTGCTGGTAGAGTACAAAGTGTAGCTTTAAAGTTAATAGTTGATCGTGAAAGAGAAATAGAAGCTTTTATACCAGAAGAATATTGGACAATTACAGCAATATTTGGCAAGATGGAAGCTTTAGCAGAAAAGTATAAAGGTAAAAAATTAGAATTAAAAAATGAAGAGGAAGCACAACATGTAATTGATTCTTTAGATGAAAAATATGAAGTAACAAATATTGAAACTAAAGAAAAAGCTAAAAAAGGTGTAATGCCTTTTAAAACTAGTACTTTACAACAAGTAGCAGTAAATCGCTTAAATTTTGCCAGTAGTAAAACGATGCGTATTGCGCAAAAATTATATGAAGGTGTTGATATAGGTAGTGAAACAGTTGGTTTAATTACTTATATGCGTACAGATAGTGAAAGAATAAGTCCTGTTTTTGTTAATGAAGCATTTAAATATATTAAAGAAACTTATGGTGATAAATATATAGGACATGTTAAAGTACAAAAGAAAAATGATAATATGCAAGATGCTCATGAAGGTATTAGAGTAACAAGTCCTTATCGTACACCAGAATCTTTAAAGAAATATTTATCTAATGATGAATATAAATTATATAGTTTAATTTATGCTAGGAGTTTGGCTTGTTTAATGGCTGATGCTAGAGTAAAAGCTACTTCTGTAACATTAATGAATAATCAATATGAATTTAAAGCTAATGGAAGTATTTTAGTCTTTGATGGATATTTAAAAGTTTATGGTACTTATGAATCTTCTGAAGATGTAGTATTACCTGATTTAGGAGATGTTAAAACTTTAATAGCTGATGATGTTTTAAAAGAACAACATTTTACTAAACCAGCTTCAAGATACACAGAAAGTTCTTTAATTAAAGAATTAGAAAAACTAGGTATAGGAAGACCTTCTACTTATGCAACAATTATGGAAACTATTAAAGCTCGTGATTATGTTAAAGTAGAAGATAAAAAGTTTATTCCAACAGAAATAGGTATTGAAACTACAGATAAATTACAAGAAGGTTTTAGTGACATTATTAATGTTGAATATACAGCTAATATGGAAACAGAGTTAGATGAAATAGCTGAAGCTAAAATAAATAATATTGATGTACTTAGAACTTTTTATAATAAATTTGAACCATTAGTTGAAGATGCTTTTAAACATATGGAGAAAAAAGAAGCAGTAGCAACTGGGGAAATGTGTCCAGAATGTGGAAGTCCTTTGGTAATTAGAAAAGGTAAGTATGGCGAATTTGTTGCTTGTTCTAATTATCCTGAATGTAAATATATTAAAAGGGAAGAACCAAAATTAAACGAAATATGCAGTTGCCCAAATTGTAATGGTAAAATAGTAGAGAAGAAAAGTCATAAAGGAAAAGTATTCTATGGTTGTAATAATTATCCTAAGTGTAAAACGGCTTACTGGTATATACCAATTAATAGAATGTGTCCTGAATGTAATAATATGTTACTTGATAAAGGTAAAAAAATTATTTGTAGCAATTGTCAATATGAAGAAGATAAGTAAATCTTCTTTTTTCGTGTCTATAAAATGTCTTAAGATAGCTTTTTTATTGAAAAAAGAAATTATGTAGATTATACTAAAAATGATAATAGATAAATATTAAGATAGGGTTTTAGATATGAAAGAGAAATTAAATGAAATATTAAATTCTTTTAAAAATAATAATGAACTACAAAAAGCTCTTTTTTATGGTGCTCTTTTTTTAGTAGTGGGTTTAACTATTATTAGTTTATTTACTTCTTTTATGACTAAAAAATATCATAGTGTAGCTATACCAGATTATACTAAAGATATAGAAGAACCTTCTAAAGAAGACGAAGAGGAACCTAAAGAGGAAGAAGAACCTAGTACTAATCCAGATAAAGATATTGAAGATGAACCTGAAGAGGAAGAAAAAGAAGAAAATGAAGACCTTAAACCTATAGATTTATTTTCATCAACTTGTATTATATCAGGAATAACTTATTTATCTAAATCGAATTTAGATGATAAAGAAATAGCAACTAAGTATCAAGAACAAATTACAGTTAGATTTATTGAAGATTCAGAAAGATTTTATGATGCTAATATAATAGTTAAATTTGAATCTTTAGAAGTTAATTTTAGTGATATTAATTATTTACAAGATACTTATAAAGAAAAATTAAATGGTTATTTAGATCGTTTTAATGCTAAAGATGGTAAAGTTATATTTGATGATGTTAATACTTCTTATATTCAATTAAAAAATTTAAATTATGAAGATTATTCGAAGGGACTTAAGATAGAAACACCTAACTATAATACTTTTTTATTAACTTTTAAAAAAGCTAATTATATTTGTAAATAAGATTTAATGAAAATTAAATCTTTTTTTATCTTATAGGAAAGTTCTTTTATTTAAATTTTTAGAAAAAATTATATTATAAAAAAAGTCGTTCATTA
>CANQOR010000015.1 GCA_947625535.1 uncultured Bacilli bacterium | reverse complement strand
GTGGAGGATGTGGGATTCGAACCCGCGACCCCCTGCGTGCAGGGCAGGTGCTCTAGCCAGCTGAGCTAATCCCCCAAGAACATATCAATAATATCATATATTCTTGACCCACGCAAGTATTTTTTTCAATAAATTGCAATAATTTGGTTAAAAAACACCTTAAAAGCCTTATTTATAATAATATTATGGTTAATTTTATCAATAAAACTTATTTTGCCTTCTTTAATATATATCTTTCCGTCACGATAAAACTTTATTTTCATTATCTCTTGTGTATTATAAAAATTAAAAATCTTTTCTTGAATTTCATATCTTTGATCATCTGAAAGAGTAGGCATTACTTCCTTACTTTTTTCTTTTAAAACTTCATTAACCATATAACTTCCACTAGCTACAGCATTAAAAGGTTGCCATTTAACATTACTACGATCTGTCATGCACTATGTCCTCCTATCTTTTTATTTCTATCTTTAATTGTTGAATCTTCTAACAATGCCGAAGCTTTAAGTAAACTGTTTTTACCAAATTTATTTGTTATTTCATCAACAATCTTTTCTTTTTTATTTTCTTTTTCTTCTTGTTCTAAATCTTCAAATAAATTTAATTGAATACTATCTTTATCTGTTAATCTTCCTGCACTAACCCCAACTTTTCTAATTGGTAAATTAGTATAATAACGATCAAAAAGAAGCAAACAAGTATCTAAAATAATCTTACTATTATCTGTTGGTGTATCTAATTTAACTACATGATAAAAACCACCACCCACATTTTTAGAATAACCTATCGCTAAACCAATAACTAAAGCTTGTTTATTATTTGTTCTAAGTCTTTTACTGACTACATCAACCATCTCACTAATAATAATCTTAACATTATTCCCATTATAATCTTTAAATAAAACCTGACTATTAGAATAAGACTTATCAACTGGTTTAGCTTTATTTAAATTACTTATTTCTGATAAATCTATACCATTAGCATGTTCCCATAACTCTAACCCCATAATTCCAAATTTCTCTTTTAACTTATACTTATCATATTTGGCCAAATCTCCAACTGATTGAATTCCTAAATTATTTAATCTTTTTTCCATTCGTGGTCCAATTCCCCACATCTTAGATAAGGGAGTAATCTTCCATAACTTCTTTTCTACATCTTCATAAGTCCATTTAGCAATCCCATCTTTATATAACTTAGCTTCAATATCCATTGCTACCTTAGCTAACAATATATTAGGACCAATTCCAGCATTAGCAGTTAATCCTGTTCTTTTAGTAATTTCTTCTAATATCTCTTTCGCTAACTCAATATCTGTCTTTTTATATAATTTTAAATAATTAGTAACATCTAAAAAACATTCATCAATAGAATAAACATATAAATCTTCTTTAGCTACAAAATCTAAATAAACAGCAATAACTTCTTCACTTTTTTTAATATATAAACTCATTCTTGGTGGTACAATCACATACTTAATATTACTTGGTATCTCATATAATCTTCCTCTTGACTTAATTCCTTGTTTCTTTAAATAGGGTGTAACTGCTAAAGTAATCGCTCCATTACCTTGTTTTGGATTAGCTACTACTAAAGGTACCTCAAAAGGATTTAACTTCCTTTCTACACATTCACAAGATGCAAAGAAACTTTTTAAATCAATACTTAAAATATGTCTTTTTTTATAAACACTTTCATTCATATAACCACCAACACAAACAAATGTTCTAAAATAATTATATAAAATATTTCTTTATAATGCAATGTAAATATTTACCAAAGTTGTAAAAAAATGATAATATATTATTAATCCCCATAAGGAGGCTTATATGAATATTACAATATGGAATGAAAATACATATCAAGAATATCTTAAATACTTAGAAAGTTTAAAAGATTTAAAAAATAAAGAATTTCAACAAAAACTATGTTTTACTAAATATGAAATCTTAGGTATTAAGATTCCTATCTTAAGAAATATAGCTAAAAAAATAGCTAAAACTAACATTATTGATTTTTTAAAATTATGTCATTCTACTTACTATGAAGAAGTTTTAATAGAAGGTTTAGTTATTGCAAGCCTTAAAGATGAAACTCTATTTCTTAAATACTTTCCTAAATACATAAATAAAATAGATAACTGGGCCATCAGTGATACATTCTCTAATAGTTTATCTCTTATCGAAAAAAATCCATCTAAGTACTATAAACTAGTTCTAAAACTAACCAATAGTTCTAAAGAATTTACTTGTCGTGTAGGTTTAATTATTCTTTTAAATTATTTTATAAAAGAAGAATATCTTCAAGATATCTTTAATATCTTAAATAACATTAAAAGTGATAAATACTATATTAATATGGCTGAAGCTTGGCTACTATGTGAAATATATATTCATTTTCCAGCAAAAACAACTAACTATTTAAAAGATAACCAATTAAATTCTTTTACTCAAAATAAAACTATTAGTAAAATAAGAGATTCTTATCGTGTTTCAAAAGATGAAAAAAATTATCTATCTACTTTAAAAAAGAAATAATATTTGATATGATTATTGAGGTGAAATTATGAAAAAAAATATATTTAAAGTTTTATTATTAATTATTATAAGTTTTACTGTCTTATGTAGTTGTGGTAAAAAAGAAGAACCAGCTACTGAAAGTGAGGAAAAAATTGTGAATGAAGAAATATTAGAAGGAATAGTTGATGGTTATAAATTTAAAGAAGTAGAAGAAGAAACTGATCGTGTTAAAATCCAAATGCAAAATGGTGATATTATATTAATTGTTTTATCAAATAGTGATACACCAATAACTATTGCTAACTTTAAAAAATTAGTAAATGAACACTTCTATGATGGTTTAACTTTCCATCGTATTATGGAAGGCTTTATGATTCAAACTGGTGATCCAACTGGTACTGGTATGGGTGGTTCTGAAGAAGAAATAAAAGGTGAGTTCTCTTTAAATGGTGTTGAAAATAACTTATCTCATACGAGAGGAGTTGTTTCTATGGCTCGTCGTGGTGGATACCCAGAAACCGAAGAGACAATGAATAGTGCTTCGAGTCAATTCTTTATCGTTCATGAAGATGCTTCATACTTAGATGGTAACTATGCTTCTTTCGGTAAAGTCTTCGCTGGAATGGACGCTGTTGATAAAATAGCTGCTACCGAAGTGGAAGATGATGGAGAGACTCCAATCAAAAAGCCAGTTATTAAATCTATTAGATTTGTTGAAGTTGAAAAGGTTTCTTAAAAAAAGACCTTTTTTTTATGATAAAATAATGATAAAATAATAATAGAATGATAGGTGATTAAAATGGCAGAAGAAAAAGAAAAGAAAAAAACAACTTCTAACTCTCCAAAAAGGAATCAAAACAGAAATTCTAAACGTGGTCAAAGTACCAATAAAAATACTAATAGAAAGAATTACAAAAGACCAAATACTAAAACTTCTTCTAAAAAGAAAACAAATCCTAACAAAGTAGCAAACAAACCTAAAGTTAAAGAAGAACCTAAAAAAGAAGTCCAAACTCCTAAAGTAGAAGTACCAAAAGAAATTCCTAAAGACGAAGACTATTTAGAAAAAACTTTAATCTTTGATGGAAGTCAAAATAAAAACTTAAATGATGTAATTGAAAAAATAGAAGAAGACAATGTTGTTTTTGAAGACAAAATAGTTAAAAGAAGTAAAGTAAAAAAAGTAATTGTAATAATCTTATTACTAGCTATGGCTGCTGTTATTATAGCTACAGCTGTATATGTATCTAAAAACAATCCTAAAAAAACTCTTAAAGAACCAGAAACTATTGTTTTAAAAGATACCTTAAATAGTAATATTTATAGTAATGTAAGTCAAATAGTTAAACAAGAAGGAACTCTTACTACTTCAGGACTTGATAATAAAGTAGAAGATATTGATTATTCTAATATTGAAACAATTCCGTTAAAAGAATTAGAAGAAAAAATAATTAATAAAGAAGATATCGTTGTTCTAATTGCAAGTGCTAATTGTTATCATTGTATAACTTTTGAACCAACCATTAATGATGTCTTTAAAGAAAACAAAAAAACAATATATCGTTTAAACGTAACTGCTCTAACTAAAGAAGAAGTAGAACGTTTTAGATCATATTATGGTTTTACTGTAACTCCAACAATTTTCTCTGTAAAAAATGGTTATGTTAATGCTGAAGTTTCAGGAACAATGTCTAAAGAAGAACTAACTACTTGGGTTACTGAAAAAATATAATAAGTTAATAAAACAACTATAACAACAAATTATAGTTGTTTTTATTTTTGGTTATATCAAATCTTGACAAACTGAATAAAACGTTTATAATAAAAACCATTCCAAAGGGGGAGTTATTTATGGCATTACCATGTAATAATTTAAACCTTAACTTATACAGGGTTTTCTATACTGTCGCTAAGACAAAAAGTTTTTCTGAATCATCAAGAACCTTACATATATCGCAACCAGCTATTTCAAAACATATTCAGAATTTGGAATATGAACTGAATACCTTATTATTTTATCGTACTAATAGGGGAATTGAATTAACACCTGAAGCTAAAAACTTATATACTTATGTTGAAAAAGCTTATAATTTCTTAATGCTAGGTGAAAAAGAACTTCAAGAAGGAAAAGAACTTGTTAAAGGTAAAGTTTCCATTGGTGTTCCTACTTATATAAGTGTTTATTATTTAAATAAATATGTTAAAGAATTTATGAAAGAACATCCTAATATTGTTATAAAAATGACTAATCGTGAAACAGAAGTTCTTTTTGACTTATTCTATCAACATACTATTGATTTATTAATTATACCTAATTATTCTAGCTATATTAAAAATAGTAAAGATTTAAAAACAATTGATTTAGTAAAAGATAAATATTGCTTTGTATATAATAAAAACAAAATGGAAAATCCTCATGTTCATAACTTAGAAGAACTATCTACTAAATCATTACTATTACCAGTTAAGACTACGGAAGTTCGTAAAAATATTGAAGAATGTTTTAGCCGTAAAGGTCTTAATCCTGATCCAATTATGGAATTAGAAAATTCCGAAATGATGCTTAATTATACTAAAGAGGGAATGGGTATTGGCTATATCTTAGAAAGTGTTGCTAAAACTGACCCTGATCTTGAAATCATCGAACTAGTTGAAGAACTACCACGTGAAACAATTACCATTATTTATAATGAAACAACTTTAACTAATTCATCTAAAGAATTTATAAATTTAGTCCAAAATATAAAAGATTAACTAGATATAACTTAAAATTATATCAGCATAACTTATTTATAATATGTTATTTTAAACTAAAATGATATAGTTATTAAGTGCTATAAAAGGTGATATAAATGAAAAAGAATAAAAATGTAATAGAAATGCATAGTACATGGCTTGCTGTTAACTCTATTATTGGTTGTACCAATGGTTGCAAATATTGCTTCTTACAATCAACCGGCGATAATTTAGCTCGCCCTCGTATTATTGTTCCTGCTAAAGAAGCTATTGATGAGTTATTGCATTCTAAATATTATGATAAAGAAATACCTATTTGTTTAGTTCCTAATACCGATCCTTTTTTAAATCAAAGTAACATTAATGAAGTTCATAAAATGATTGAGTATTTAACTGAAGCAAAAGTAAAAAATCCTATCATATTATCTACTAAATGTTTAATACCACTAGATTTTATTGAATATCTAAGTTCTTTAAAAGAACAAGGTATGAATTTTGTTATATATTTAAGTTATTCTGGTTTAGGCAAGAAATACGAACCAAATGTTAAACACGAAGATATTAAAACTAACTTCGTTAACTTAGCTAAATACCATATTCCAATAGTTCATTATTTTAGACCATTTGTACCAGAAAATTCTAATCCTGAAAAAATAAAAGAAATCCTTGATTTTGTTTCTCAATATACTAATGTATCAGTTACTACTGGTCTAGCATTAAAAAAAGACTTTATTGATAAAATAGATTTCTGGGATGTTACTGTTACGCAAAAAGATGAATGCTTAAGTGCTATTAGTTTATGGCCAGAAACAGCTTATAACTATTTATTTAAGAATTATCAACATCATCAAAATAATTTTCAAACAAATAGTTGTGCTTTAGCTGAAGTTCTTCACGAACCAAGTCGTGGTTACTATAATACTAAAGAATGTTTAAATTATAATCACTGTTCAGAAGAGCAAAAGAAAATATGTGCTTTATATAAAAAAGATAATGACCATATTGAAGAAAAAATCCATAAAGCTTTAGTTCATTTAGGTATCGATGATAAAAATCTTGAAATAACTAAAGAAAAAGATAGCATCGTCTTAAAAAATGTTGATATTAAATCAGGTGATGCTTCTTACTTAACATTTATCCTAGGCCAAAAGGTTACTATAGCTAAGAAGTCGGCGAATGATAACAATTTTAATTCATCATTTACTAATTCAGAATATTTGATAATTAAATAAAAAGATAGTATAATACTTATACTATTTTTTATATCTAAAAAAGGGGTGAATAATAGTGCAAAATATCCAAAAGTTTATTGAAACTAAACTATCTAAAGCCGTAGAATTAAAAGAAAAATTTAAAGTCTTAGAAAAAAAAGATTGGAATAGTTTAACTGTTTTATTAGAACTAAACGTTCAACTAAGTCATGTCTATAACGTTTTATATAATGATGATAGTGTTAATGAAATAAATCGTTCTATTAATAATTTAGGTGATGAATTAAGTGATGTCCTACTTCAACTTAGTTATTTATCTCATTTAGAAAATGTCGATTTTACTAAAATAAATAACTATTTAAATTATTCTAATTCTAATATAAATAGTTTATCTATTTTATTTGGTCAACTAACTGAATGCCTTTTAGAAAAATATGATTATCGTTTTAATAAAAGACGTGATGGCTTTAATTCTAATCAAGAATTTATTGAAGATCGTCTTCTTAAAATGTTTATGATCGTCTCAAATATAGCTGACGCTAATAATATCGATATTCTTAAAGAATTTGATCTTATGTATGATGATGCTCAAGCATTTATTAAAAAGAGTATAGAGGTATAAAATGGAATTAATTGATATCTTTGATGAACATTATAATTTAATTGGAACATCAACTAAATCTGAAGCCCATCAAAAAGGTTTATGGCATCAAGTCTTTGCTTGCTTAATCATTAATAGTCGTAATAATAAAGTATATCTTCAATATAAAAATAGTTCTCATAATGATTTATCTAATTTAAATAAAATTGATATTTCAGTAGGTGGTCATCTTTTAAAAGGGGAAACTAAAGAAGATGGTCTTCGTGAAATAAAAGAAGAAGCTAATTTAGATGTATCTATTAATGATTTAATATATTTTGGAATGCGTACTATTAATAAATATATTAATGATAACTACATTATTCGTGAATTTGATCACTTATATTTATATGATAATAAAATAGATTTAAATAAACTAAAAAGTCTTGATGATGAAGTATTATACTTTATTGAATTTGATATAGATGAATTAATCTCTTTTGTTAAAAATCCTACTACTATAATAGGTCTTACACCATCTGGTTATAAAGAATTTACTAAAGAAGACTTTATTAAAGCTTATATCGAAGATGATCATCTATATCTTAATTATTTACTCTTAGCTAAACAATTTATTAATAAAGAACCATTAGAAAATATCTCTTGGTCAAAAATAATCTCAAAGTAGTATAAAAACTACTTTTTTTATTGCTTAAAATAATTTATAATATATATTATAAGGTAGATGATAATATGAAAAAAATATTATATATAACATATTTTATTTTAATTTCTTTTATCTGTTTTAGTGTTTCAGCTAAAAATGACATTTTAACATACAATAAAACTATTAATAATGACTATAAAATAGATTATATTTTAGATACTAAAGATGGTTATATAACTATTAATGATAATATTTTATCTTCATATATAGATGATAAATTAATAGCTCAAAAAGAATTTCCTGATTTAACTAAATTAGCTATAATCCCATATCAAGATAAATACTTATTAGTAGGAATAGATAATAATAACTTAAATATTTACTTAATCGATAAATACTTAAAAGTATCTTTATCTAACTTATCTAATATTATTACTAACTTTAATAATCTAAAACTATATTCTAAAGATAATAAAGTTTATATTTTAGATCTTAATAAAGGTTCTCTAAATAGTACAACTATCTATGAAATAGATGAAAATCTAACTATTAAAGAAAATAACTTTAGTACATATAGTGCTTTAGAATTACATAATATTTTAAATAGTACATACTATATGATTCATCAAGATGGAACAACCACTGATAATAAAACATCTTATTACTTAGATAGTACTTATACTATTCAATATAATATCTTAGTTGGTTATTACTTAAATAGTGATTCATCTACTACAGGATTAATTAATATATTAGATAATGATGGTCAAATAATTAAAACTATTACTGAACAAGTACCATCTTTTACATCTGTTAAAATAATTAATAATACTATTGTCGCTTTAACTAAAGATAATACTAATACATACTTATATTTATATGATATAGAAGGTAATTTAATAGATAAAATAACTTTAAATAATATGACTCATATTAAAGACATTTATCGTATATCTAATCATTTATATTTAATAGATAATGAATCTTCTAAAACTAATATATATGATTTTAATTGTACTATAACTAAAGATGAAGATATCTATGGTACAGTTAATATTGCTTCTAGTATGTTACCTAATGAAAAAGTAAAAATAGATATAATACCTAATTCTGGTTATGAAGTAGATAAAATAGAAGTAAAAGATTATCAAGGTAATATCATTCCTTTAACTAGTACATCTTTTACAATGCCTAATAAAGATGTCTATGTTAGTATATCTTATAAAGAAGTAATTACTAACCCAGAAACTAATGATATCTTAATAATTATTTTATTTATTGGTATCATCTTTACTTTTACAACTTTCTATTTTGTAAAGAAAGTAAGATGGCTAAAATAATTAAAATATTTATGATATAATAAAGAAAGAATAGGGTGATATAAATGCCAAATAATGAAGAACAACATAATCTTAATGAAGAAAATAATAAATCAATAATTGAAATACCTCAAGAATATTACGATAAAATAGATGAAGAACGTTCTAAATCTGTTGTTAATCCTGAACCAGTAATCGATCCAAATGAAGTAGCTAAAGCTAATAAAAACCTAAGTAAATTAGCTATACTTATTCTTATAAATACTATTGGTATCTTTGCTTTAGTATATTTAACTTTAAATGTTAAAGAAATCCTTATTATTGGTATACCATTATTTATTATTGTTTTATCTATTATAATGGCCATTACTAATAAAAAAGATAGTTTAGAACCACAAGCTACTTTAATAAGTGGTATGATAGTTGCTGTCATTTGCTTCGTTGTCTCTATGCTTAAAGAAGACCAAATGGACTTATGGACTCATTATGCGATTTATGGTGCTGTAATAGCTTTTGTTGGTTTTATTAGTTCTAACTTAATTACTAATACCTTATCTGATTTAAAAAATATTAAAGCTGTTCCAATGCTAGGTGTTATTATCTACTTTGTTGCTTTATTTGGTATACCATACTTTATCTATAATAAATATCCTGAAACATTTTATAAATATGTCTTTTTAAAACAAGCGGAAATAAAAGCTGAAACAGAAGAAGAATTTATTATTAAAACATTAAAAAATCGTTATGATATCGATTTCGTTTGTCATAACGATAATATAAAATACCAAGTAGATCAAAATAATCGTCGTAGTAATGTTCGTAAATGTTATGATCCAAATAATAAAGCTCTTGGTGAATTTACTGTTACAAGTACTATTTATAATCTTACAGAAAATCAATATATGATTCAAGATGACTACCTTGATCTAGCTTTATTACAAAAATATACTACTAAACTAGGTAGTGATATAGCTCAAGTAACTACAGCTACTCGTATTAATCCATATTTATTCCCAGTTAATAATAACTGTAATCTAATTGGTAACTGTGTTGAATGTGATGAATACTTTGAAAATTATAAAGACATCGATAGTTTTGACAATCAATATCAAGAAAGTAAATCATTAAATTTAAGTAAATATATTAAAAGTGGATCTGCTGCTTCTTTAGTTGAAGATTATAAATTTAAATATGTCTTTACTATATCTGGTATCTTTAATGATACTAATATTAATACTGTAGTTAATAATATCTTAAATAAATTAAATACAGCTGGTTATAAAAATTATAGTGGCGTATATATTGCTTTCTATGATAACTCTCAAGAAGGTAATATTATAAAAGCTTACGAAGTAAGAGTATCAGGTTCTGATGATTTACAATTTAAAAATCCAGATATAAAGAAAATGACTACAAAGTAAAAACTAATCATGGTTTTTACTTTTTTTTGTTATTAAACAAATACCTAATAAAATCATAAAGATATAATAAAAATTATTTTTAACTATTAAAACATTAACATAACTACTATTTAAAATAAATTCTCCTACTAAAAATATACCTAGTATTAAAATACTAAATAAATAAGTATTATTAATATAACTTCTTAATATTTTAATAGCTAGTAAACCACAAATAACTAAATTAATAATCCATTCCATTACTAAAATATTTTCTACATTACTTAAATAACCTAAGAATTCTATTTTCTTTAAAATTAAATATTCAGGAAATCTTACAATACTTGCAAATTCACTTCCGTATATACTAAGTATAAAAAAAGATACTAATATTAATACAAAACAACCTAGTAAATAACCTTTACTAATATCTTTAAATTTTAAATCTCCTTTATAATTAATTAATAATAAATTAGGTAATAAAGATGTTCCTGCAAATACTAATATTCCTTTTATAAAATCAATAAATGTAGTATTAAATAATGGTAATAAATTATCTAATTTAACTAAACTAAGTAAAGCAATTGGTCCTATTAAATAGACAAATATTGAACAAGGTATACATATTTCACTAACTCTTCCAATATCTTTTAAATCTTTACTAGCTCCATAAATTAAAACTAATAAAAATATAATTAAGATAAAAGGAGTAGGGGTATTATAAAGTAAATAAGTACTAGTTAATGTTGTATCAGCTAAAGTATTTAAAGATATTACTACTAAACAAATTATAATACAAAGTAATTTATTAATATTACCTTTTCTAAAAAATAAATATAATAAAAAGTAACCTAGTAACATTCCTAAAAAAGCCGTTATAAGTAAATTATTCTTACTTATACCTATTATTAAACTAAAACCACCTCCTACAAATAAAGCTTTAGTTAAAAAGAAACTTAATAATATATATTGTCTTTTATTAATCATTTAACACCTCATATATAGCACCATTTCTATTTATTTTAATATTTGTTTTTACTTGATACTTAATTCTTTTCTTATTTACTTTATACATCTTATAATACTTATCTTCTAAACCTAATAAATCGGCTTCATTACTTAATGTTTCTTCTAAAAAATTATTAGTTTCATCTTTAATAACTTCATTAATTTCATTTTCAATTTTATTATAAACATTAACATCTTTTAAATTATATTTTTTATCTACTTCTTTTACCTTAGCTTTACCTTCTATATAAATAATTATTTCATTTTTATTAACTATATAATTAATCTTTTTATCATAAATATTTAATACTGTATTATCTTTATTAAAATCTATATTAGAACTATCTAAATATAAAAAGTTATACATCTTACTATCTATTAAATCTACAAAATTACTATTATTAAAATAAGCTATTTTATTAGCTACTACATTCTTATTATTTAAAGTAATAAAAGGTAAGGCAATATCAACTTTCTTATTAATAATATTACTAGCTATTATATCTATATTATCTAAAGACTTAGCTTCGACATTATAATTTATCGTATCAACAATAACTTTACCAATAGTATTATCTTCTACTTTAACATTAAAAATATCTTTTGGATTATCACATATCAAAGTATATAAATTAGGACTTATACTAACATCTCTTATTATATAATCAACAACTGGATTAATACCATATATCGCCAAATCTTTACTTAATAAAAGTAACTTAACATGTTTTAAAGAAACTTTCTTTCCAGCCATTTGAATTGTCTTATTAAAAGCTTTAGCTAATACTTTATCACTTGCTGTAACTATCTCTGTACTTAATATAGCTGAATCTCCATCTTTAACACTTTTAATTATTTCAAAACTTACTTCATACATCTCATTTTTATAATCTATCCCAATTGCATCAACAATACTCATATCACTTAATTCTTGATAATCATAACAACCACTAACTAAAAATAATATTCCTAACAATAATAGTATTCTCTTCATTTTTTCACCTTATATCTATTATCAGATAATACTTTACTTCTTTCATAATCTTTATTATTCTTTAATATTGTTTTAAATAAATAAGTCTTATCATAAGGCGTAATAGGATATAAATAAGGTTCATCAATTGTCTTAATACTTGCTAAATGTAATAAAACAAAAAATATACCTAAAACTAAACCATATAATCCTAAAATAGTTGCCATAAATAATAAAAAGAAACGATAATATCTTAATCCATCAATAATATCTCCATTATTAAATATTAATCCTGTAATAAAAGTAATTCCAATAATAATTATCATAATTGGACTAGCTATATTAGCAGATACTGCTGCTTCACCTAATATAAGAGCACCTAATATAGAAATAGAGCTTCCAAAATTAGAAGGAAACCTCATATCACTTTCTCTTAAAATAGCACATAGTATAATCATAAAAACTGCTTCAAAAGCTGAAGGGAAAGGAACCCCACTTCTAGCAGCTTGAAAAGATAATAATAAATTTAAAGGAATAGATTCTGAATTATAATTAATAATTGAAATATATAAAGCTGGTAAAGTAATAGTTACTATTAAACATAAAAATCTTAATGTCTTTAAAAAATTAACATTAACTGCTTTAACATAATTATCTCCCTGCGGATTTAAAAAATCGACAAAGAAAGCTGGCATTATTAACCCATAAGCAGAATTATCTGCTATTAAAACAATTTTACCTTCTAATATAGCATTACATACTTTATCAGGTCTTTCTGTCTTTAAAATAGTAGGTAATGGATGTTTACTACTAATTAAATTATAAAGAACTTCTATATCAATAATTCCATCTATATCTATATTTTCTAATTTATTTTGTATTCTTTTAACAAACTTCTTCTTCGCCACATCCTTTAAATATAATAAAGATACTTTAGTTTTAGTCTTTCTTCCTAGATCATAATCAACATTAACCAAATTAGGACTTTTAATTCTTCTTTTAATTAAACCTAAATTAGTAATAATATTTTCATTAAAAGCATCTTTAGGTCCATTAACAGATGTTTCAGCTAACGGCTCAGAAATACTTCTATATAAGTTCCCTTTAACTTCACAAACTATCATATCTTCTTTATCATATACTAAAGCAAAACCATTAAGTAAATAATCACTAATTAAACTTTCATTAGTAAGATAAATAACATTAGGTCCACTAATTATATCTTTTAAAAAAACAAAAGGTTTACCAATTGTTAAATTTTGAATTATATATTCATTAATACTATTACTACTACATAAACTCTCTAAATAAATAATATTTACTCCATTTATTACTTTATATTTTAAATCACTAGTATCATTAAATTCTTTTTTTATCTTTTCATATAGTAGCATAATATCACCATTACTATTATTACCAAATATTGCTAAACTATAATAAAATTATTTATCTTCTTTAATAATATCTAGTATAATATAATTGAGGTCTTAATATGGAAAAAATAAAAATTGAAAAATTAGACAATCTTGGTCGTGGAATATGTTACATAAATAATAAAATAACATTTGTTCCTAATACTTTACCTGATGAAATAGTTAATCTTAAATTAACTAAAGAATCTAAAAAATATAATGAAGCTATTGTTACAGAATATATAAAACAAAGTAAAAAAAGAATTCCTAGTAAATGTCCATATTATGAAGAATGTGGTGGTTGTCATTTACTTCATATGTCTTATAAAGATACTATTAAATTTAAAAAAGATAAATTAGAAAGTATAATCTATAAGTATGCTAAAATAAAAACTAATATCGAAGTTATACCTTCTTTAGAATCTTTAAATTATCGTAATAAAATAACTTTAAAAATAACTAATCAAAAATATGGTTACTATGAACCATCATCTCATAAAATAGTTAATATTAATTCCTGTTTATTAGCTTCTCCTAGTATTAATAATTTTATTCCTGACATTCCATACCTTCATATTAAAAATGGTGAATTAATAATTCGTTCTAACTATAATAATGAATTACTATTATGGATTAAAACTAAAGATAAAATAAATCCTGATTTAAATTATTTAAAAGAAAAACATAAAATAGTTGGAATTATAGAAAATGATAATGTTATTTATGGTGATTCATCTTTTATTGAAATAATTAATCATCAATTATTTAAAGTATCATACGATTCATTCTTCCAAATAAATCGTTATATATGTTCTACTTTATTTGATTTAGTAAATGAAAATATTTCTGATAACGAAGTAATAGTAGACTTATACTGTGGCGTAGGTACATTAGGTATTAATGCTTCTAAAGATGCTAAGAAATCATTTGGTATAGAAATAGTTAAAAATGCTGTCTTAAATGCTATTACTAATTCTAAAATAAATAAAAGAGATAATATTTATTATATGTTAGGTGATGTTAAAACTTGTCTTCCTAAAATAAAAGAAAATATTGATACTATTATTTTAGATCCACCACGAGCAGGTTTAGATAAGGTAACACTAAATACTATCTTAGAATTTAAACCTAAGAAAATTATTTATATCTCTTGTGATCCTATGACTCTAGCTCGTGATTTAAATGATTTAAAAACTATCTATAATCCAAAATTTATAAAAGGACTAGATATGTTCCCATATACATACCATGTTGAAAGTTTATGTGTATTAAACTTAAGATAAACTCTTATAAATAAAAGGGAAATCAACTATTTGTATAAATGAAATTTAACATAATGAACTGATTAACTTTTATACTATAATAATATTTAGAAAGTGAGGAGATAGTAATGAGTGATTTAATAAAAAAAGATGAATATTATGATGATTTTTCCAAAATTATTGAAATGATAGAAACCAGAAGAAATAATGCTTATAGAAAAGTAAATGAAGAAATGATATCTTTATATTGGGATATAGGTCATTTTGTTAGTGAACAAATAGAGAGTAATAAATGGTGAAGTAAAGTCGTTGATAAATTAGTTTTATTTCTAAAGGAAAAAAATCCCACTTTAAGAGGATTTGATAGAAGTGGAATATATAGAATGAAACAATTTTATGAAACTTACAAAGATGATGAAATTGTCGCGCCACTAGCGCGACAATTAAACTGGACTAACAATGTGTTAATTTTAGCTAGGTCAAAATCCAAAGAAGAAAGAGAATTTTATATTAAAATGGCTCTTAAAAATAATTACTCCAAGGCTGAATTAGATAGACAACTTTCTAGTGCATATTATGAAAGATATATGTTATCCAATGGAAAAGCATTACCTTCCATTACAAAAACTATTGATGAAGACGATTATCCAAATACTAAATTACTAGATTTATATTCCTTAGAATTTTTAGATTTACCCAAAGAATATTCCGAAGTTGATTTAAGAAAAGCCATTATTAAAAATTTGAAAAACTTTATTTTAGAAATAGGAAAGTCTTTTACTTTTGTGGGAGAAGAATATAGAGTCCAAGTAGGAAATGAAGATTTTTTTTTGACCTTTTGTTTTATAACCGAGATTTATCTTGCTTAGTTGCTTTTGAATTAAAAGTTGGGAAGTTTAAACCTGAATATGTTTCTAAAATGGATTTTTATTTAGAAGCATTAGACAGACAAGAAAAGAAAAATAATGAAAATCCCAGTGTAGGAATAATATTATGTGCTGATAAAGATGAAAAAGTAGTAGAATATGCAATGAGTAGAACAATGTCTCCAACAATGGTTGCAGAATATAAATTGAAATTAATAGATAAGAAACTACTAGAAAATAAATTAAGAGAAATATCTATTTTGGTAGAAGAAACTAAAATAGATTAAATTGAAAATTATGATATAGTCAGTTATGACCAAACATATAAAATTTAATTATTCATAATGTACGAACTAGCAATGTTGAAAGTTTATGTATATTAAACTTAAGATAAAATTTTCATTTATTACGCAAAAACATTCCCTTTTTAACGAAAAAATGATAAAGTTTTAGTTAGAAAGTGAACAGGAGTATATTATGACTAAAATTATTAAAAGAAATAAAACCAAAGAAATAAAAGTAGGGAATGTTACTATTGGTGGTAACAATCATGTTGTTATTCAATCAATGTGTAATACTAAAACTAAAGATGTTAAAGCAACAGTAAATCAAATATTAGCTTTAGAACAAGCAGGTTGTGAAATAATTCGTGTTGCTTGTTTAGATATGGAAGATGCTAAAGCTATTAAAGAAATAAAAAAATCTATTCATATTCCCATTGTAGCTGATATTCATTTTGATTATAAAATAGCTTTAGAAGCTATTGCATCTGGTGTTGATAAAATAAGAATTAATCCAGGTAATATTGGTTCAAAAGAAAAAGTTAAAGCTGTAGTTGAAGCTTGTAAAGCTAAAAACATTCCTATTAGAATCGGTGTTAATGCTGGTTCTTTAGAAAAAGACTTGTTAGCTAAATATGGTGGTAAACCAACCGCTAAAGCAATGATTGAAAGTGCCCAAAGACATATTGATATTCTAGAAGAATTAAACTTCTATGATATATGTTTATCTCTAAAAGCTTCAGATTTAAATTTATGTTTAGAAGCTTATGAAAAAGCTGCTAAAACATTTCCGTATCCTCTTCATATAGGTATTACTGAAGCTGGTACAGAATTTAGTGGTACTATAAAATCTAGTATTGGTTTAGGTATTTTATTAAGAGAAGGTATTGGTAATACTATTCGTGTTTCCCTATGTGATGATCCAATTAAAGAGGTAAAAGTAGCTAAAGAAATACTAAAAGATTGTAACTTATCTAATACTTCACCTAAACTAGTTTCTTGTCCAACTTGTGGACGAACTCAAATCGACTTAATACCTATTGCTAAAGAAGTAGAAGAATATTTACAAAATATCCAAGGTGATATTACGGTTGCTGTTATGGGTTGTGCTGTAAATGGACCAGGTGAAGCTTCGAATGCTGATATAGGTATTGCTGGTGGTATAAACGAAGGTTTAATCTTTAAAAAGGGTCAAATAATTAAAAAAGTCCCTCAAAAAGACATCGTTTCAACTTTAAAAGAAGAAATAAATGAAATGTTAAAAAACAAAGGAAAATAGCTTTCCTTTGTTTTTAATTATTTAAATGATGATGAGCAGTAGGGGAATCCATTGTTAAAGGTTTAAATGTATAACCATTAGCTAAACCATAAATAATAACATCTTCTACGGCATCAACACTATATTTCTTAATATCATGTTGTAAAACAACATAAGAACTTTTAGAACCTAAACTATTGATAATATTTTTATAAACTTGTTTACTACTAGTTGTTTGGCCAGCATCTCCACTAGATACATTCCAATCAAAATATTTAAAACCTTTTGCTTCAACTTCCTTAGTTAATTTACTCATTATTTTAGTACCATTATCATAACTTCTACTTACAGTATTAGAACTACCTCCAGGAAATCTTATTATCGTCGAAGTATGACCTGTTATTCTTTTAACTTTCTCTTGAATAGCATATAAATCTTCAAAATAAGTTTCAGAACTACGATAAATACTATAATTATGAGTCATTGAATGAAGACCAATTGTATGACCTTCCTTATAAGCTCTTAATATTACATCGTCATAACCTTTAGTTATGCCTTGATTAGTTACAAAGAATGTTGCTTTAACATTATATTTCTTTAAAATATCTAATAGTTGATTAGTATAAGGACCTGGTCCATCATCAAAAGTTAAATAAATTACTTTACTAGTATTATTGTTATTACTACTATTATTCTTTTGATAAACTTTAACTGTTCTAGTAACACTTTTACTATTATTAGAACTATCTTTTACTTTATAAGTTATTTTATAAGTACCAACAGTACTTGTATCTACTTTACCAGATATTTCTATTTTACTTGAAATATCTCCATCACAATCATCAGTAGCTTCAGCTCCTTGTTCTTTATATGTTCCATTTACTACTACATAAACAGTAGCATCACCTTTTAAAGCAATCTTAGGAGCCCCTGTATCACTATAATTAATATCTTTAGTTACTTCATAAACATTACCAGATTTATCACTTACTTTAAAAGTAACTTTATCATCATTAATCGTTTCTATTACTTGGTCAGTTAAATCTCCATCATATTCATCGTAAGCTTTAACTTTAAAATTTAAATCTTTTTCCTTTGGACAAGCTTTTAAACTGCTATCTTCAACTTCAATAACAGGTTTAACATTATCAATAACTTTAACAATTTGTTCTTTAGTTAAACTTTTATCTTTATATTTATAAGTATATGATATTTTGTATTCCCCAACTTTTGTAGTATCAACAAAACCTTCTTTACAAACTTCATCAACATCTACACATTTATCTTTATTACCATAACATACATTACCTATATCTTCTTGATATGTTGAATTATAAACTAACTCAATAGTATCTTTAAAATCTTTAACTTGAAAATCTTCATCTTTAACTAATATAATACCTAAACTCATAGCTATAAATAAGATAAGTAATATAGTAAAGATTACTAAATAGTACTTCTTTTTTATAACAACACACCTTCTATAATTTGATTATATCACAACGCTTTTTAGATAGTTATCTAACTCTTGCAAATATAAGTAAAAAAATGTATAGTATTTTTAAAGAAAGTTGGTATTTTAATGACTATAAGAATAGCAAAACCTAATAAAGAAATTATTGCTTTTTATTTAAGTATTTGGAATAGTAAAACACCATCTCTTAAACAATTTATTAAAGATAAAATAAATGATTTACCTAAAGAATGTCAAAATATCTTAGATAATCTTTTAGAAGATATTAATTTAAAAAAATATAATGATCAAGAAACATCTCTTAATTTATTAATTAACAATTATAATAGTAATAATAAGTTAGAAAATATTTTATTAAAATCTTCTGTTATTAATGATTTTTATGGTACTAATATTTTTTCAATTTATGAAGTTGCTAAAAAGATTCATTCTATTACTAATTTTGATGAACTTTTATTAAAAGGAGATCCTAAATTAGTAAATAAAATGAAAGAAGTTAATAATCATTCATTTTATTCTTTTTCAACTAAATATTGTAGCTTTCATGAACCTTTAAAATATCCAATCTATGATAGTAATGTAGATAATGTTTTATGGTATTTTAAAAATAATAAATACTTTAATAGTTCTTCTTTTAAGAATCGTAAATCTTTAAAAGATTATGAAACTTTTAAAACAATTTTAGATGATTTTCTTAATGAAATAAATACTACTAATAAGACCAACTATAATTATAAAGAAATTGATCATTATTTATGGTTATTAGGTAAAATATATTTTCCTAAACCAAAAGAAAAGGAGTGAATAAAATGAAAGTAGGGTTAGTATTAGAAGGAGGTGGAATGCGTGGTTTATATACAGCTGGTGTTTTAGATGCTATGTTAGATGAAAATATTAAAGTAAATAGTATTATTGGTGTCTCAGCTGGTGCTTTATTTGGTATAAACTATGCTTCTAAACAAAAAGGGCGTTCCCTAAGATATAATAAAAAATATCTTAATGATAAAAGATATATTAGTTTAAAATCATTAATAACTACAGGTAATATAATTAATAAAGATTTTGCTTTTTATGAAATACCATTTAAATTAGATGTCTTTGATGAAGAAACTTTTTCTAAATCAAAAATAGATTTTTATGCTACTGTAACTAATGTAGAAACAGGTAAACCAGAATATCCTAAAATAATAAATGCCTCAGTCCAAATAGAAGAACTACGTGCATCAGGATCAATTCCTTTTGTATCTAAAATAGTAAAAATAGGGGATAAAAAATATTTAGATGGTGGTATGTCAGATAGTATACCAATTAAAAAAATGCAAGAATTAGATGTTGATAAAATAATAGTTATCTTAACTAGACCATTAGATTATCGTAAGAAAAAAACATCTTCATTATTACCTAAAATTTTCTATCATAACTATCCTAAATTTATCGAATGCTGTAATAATAGATATAAAAATTATAATAATACTTTAGATTATCTTTCTAAATTAGAAAAACAAAAAGAAATCTTTGTTATAAGACCATCCAAGTCTTTAAATATTGGTCGTTTAGAAAAAAATGTTTCTAAATTACAAGAAGTTTATGATATCGGTATAAAAGACTTTAAAACTAACTTAAAAGCCTTAAAACAATATTTAAAAAAATAAAAATATGTTATACTTAATTATATGGAGGATGTCATATGGAAGAAAATAAAGAAGTTAAAATAGCAATCGTTGTTGGTGCTTTAATGCTTACTATTTGTTTAATAGTATTTATAGTTCATAGTTCTAATAATAGAAGAGATAATGATATTGATATTAAAATATATAAACACTATGATACAACCGGTGTTAATCAAGGAGAATACCGTGAATGTATGATATCTACTGAAGATGCTTTAGATATTTATACTGAATTTAATAAAGCTAAATTATTAGGTGATTCTGATAAAATAACTGGTCAAATTATAACTGGTACATATAAAGTTGTTAATGGTGAAAATAACTATATTGCTTTTGATGCTAATAGTAGTTTTATCTATCGTAGTGATACTAATGCCTTATATAGTTTTAATTCAACTATCTATGATAAAGTGACTAGTTTATGTAATTAAGAGCATAATTTTACTAAATATTTAATCTATAGTATAATATCCCTCATAAAAAGGGATATTTTTAATTGAATTAAGGTTTTAATATGGAAAAAACAGATATAAAAAATATAATAAATTTATTAAATAAATTATTAAATGATAAAAGTTTCTTAATCGAACTATGTTCATATTCTAACAATGATGTAAATAGAGTAATAAATAATATTGGTGAAATAATTAATTATTACTTAAATAATCCATCTGCTCCAATCGAAGAAAACATAAGCGATTTATTTTATCGTGTCTTAAGTGAACCTAGTATAGAAAATGATAATTATTTAATATATCCTACTACTAGTTACTTTGAAAATAGAATTAGAATGTTTGGTTTAAATTCACCATTTGATAAACCAAAAAATCTTGCTCTTGAACTAAATAGATTAGAACGTCAACTATCTCAAAATACTATTGGTTATAAAGAAAATCAAATAGAGATATATAGTGATGTAAGTAGATCTCTTTCTCTTGTTTTTAGTTCACCATCTATTATATATAATAGTATTTTAAAGCAACCTAAAACTAAAGAAAAACCTCTTATAGTAGGAGCTACTGAATCAAGTTATTATGAATCTATTTTAGATGAACGATTAGAAAATATTCGTTTTAAAACTCATCAATCTCTTCAAACATCTCATCGTACTATCAATGCTTTTATAGGTAAAAAACCATTACTAGTTATCTTTCCATCTAAAGTAGTTAATTTAAGTACTAAAGACTTAGAAAAACATCGTACTAGAGAATATATTCCAACACGTTACTTATCTTTCTTACATCTACCAACTAAATACGAATTACAACAAATATGTGCTTATAATAAAAATAATGTCAAAGGAACTTTAGTTGATTATAATACTTTAAATCCCTATGTACCTAAAATAATAAAAGAACCAGAATTATACGTTACATATTCTCGTTATGAAAAAATACCTGTTACTAAACATTTTATTTATCGTAACGAAGAACTAACTGGTGATATTGATTATGATATAGATTTAATCTATGGTATGTTAGATACTAATGGAACCAAAGATAAAATATCTTCATCTTTTGATGAAAATATAATTGCTATTAAAAAAAGATATGACATAATAGTTGAAAAAATAGGTAATGAATATGAAATAAAAAATGGTCGTCATCGTATCTTATATTTAAAAAACTACTATGTTCAAAACTATGAATCTTATAAAAAAATTCATGCTTTAGATAAATTACTAGAAATAGTTTCACTACCTATGCATGTTGATTTATTTATTGAAGATCCTAAGTTTAATAAAATAATTGGTCAATTAATAAAAAATTATAAAATAAGATGTTTTAAAGCTGATCATAGTAATGATTTACCAGCTATCGTCTTAATTAAAGGTCAAGATGTTTACTACCTTGATGATTTTAATGCCCTAAATGAATTTTATCAAAATACTATAAATAACCAAGATAATTCTAAGTTTTATTTAGGCAAACACAGTAAAGAAATAAACTATGATTATCGTTATATTTCTAGTTATTTAATAATAAAACTAGGCTCTAAAATATATAATATGAGTTTTGATAATATAATTAGATATTTATTTATTAATGGTTTCTATTATGAAGGTGTTTTATATAAACCTACATCTTTAAATATTGATTGTTTATATAGTGAATATCGTGATTTACGTTATCATATAGATATGGCTTTATGTGATAATAATGGATTAGATTTTATAGAACAAGAAAAAATTAAAACTAAATTAATAAAATATGGTAATAAAATAATTAAATATTTAGAAGAACATCCTGAAGATATTGAATTAACATGGGACAAATTATTAATTAAATTACGTTCTATAGATAATGAATTAGTATCTATAGATGATGAAACTTTATTAAAAGCTGCTCATATGTGTGGTTACCTTATATTAAAATACAATAGCATTCTTAAAGCTAACACATTGAATTGTAAGAAGACAAAAAATATGTTAAAATAAATTTAGGTGATAAGAATGGTTAGAAAAATAATTAATATTGTTATAACTTTAGTAGTTGCTTTCTTAGTATATTATGTTACTTTACCAGCTATTAATTTAAATAACATTGGCTTTTATATGTACATAGCTTTTATAGCTTTATTCTATGCTGTAATAAGTACATTTTCGTCTTTTAATACAGTCGAATTATTTCATAAAGGAAAAAGAGTAAAAGTTGACTTTCCAAAACAACTTTTATATACAATTTATGCTATTTCTATAGGTATATTCTTAATTATAATAGTTAACTTTATATGTTCTCCATTATTTAATGCTAAGAGTTATCAACAAAGAATAAGTGTTGATGAAAATGGTAATTTTAGCGAAGATATTCCAGAAGTTAACTTTAATCATTTACCATTACTAGATCGTGATTCATCTGAAGTATTAGGTGATCGTGTAATGGGTCAAGTAAGTGAATTAGTAAGTCAATTTAGTGTTTCTAATTTATATACACAAATTAATTATAATGATTCTATTATGAGAGTTACTCCTTTAGAGTATGCTGATGCCTTTAAATGGTTAACTAATCGTAAAAATGGTATAGTTGGTTATATTACAGTTGATAGTGTTACAGGTGAATCTAATTTAGTTCGTTTAGATAAAGGAATGAAATATAGTGAAAGTGCTTTATTTAATGAAAATTTAAGACGTAAATTAAGATTTACTTATCCAACAACTAACTTTGGTAAAATATCTTTTGAAATAGATAATGAAGGAAAACCATATTATATAATTCCAACTATTAGTTATACAGCAATTGGTTTAAAAGCTAAAGTTACTGGTGTTATAATATTTGATCCTATAACAGGTGAATCTCATAAATATAGTAATGATGAAATTCCTACATGGGTTGATATTGCCTATTCAGCATCTTTAATTATTGAACAAGTAGATGACTGGGGCAACTACAAAAATGGTTTCTTTAATAGTATATTTGGTCAAAAGAATGTTGTTAATACAACAGATGGTTATAACTATCTTGCTATGAATGATGATATTTATCTATATACAGGTATTACTAGTGTTGTAAGTGATGAATCTAATCTAGGTTTTATCTTAACTAACATGCGTACAGGTAAAACTACATATTATAGTGTACCTGGTGCCGAAGAATTTAGTGCTATGAGTAGTGCTGAAGGTCAAGTTCAAGATATGGGTTATATATCTACATTCCCATTATTAATTAATTTAAAAGGACGTCCAACATATTTAGTTAGTTTAAAAGATTCTAGTGGTCTAGTTAAAATGTATGGCTTTGTAGATGTTAAAGATTATCAAAAAGTTATTGTTACTGATTCTTCAAAAGGTATAATAGCAGCCAAAGACAATTACTTAGCTAACTTTAAAGCCGAAGCTAAAGATGAAGAATTAGTCTTAGAAGAAATAAAAGTAACATCAATTAATACAGCTATTATAAATGGATATACTTACTATTATGTTACAGCTAACAATCATAATTTTAAAATATCTATTAGTTTAAGTGATAAACTACCTTTCTTAAAAGTAGGAGATACTATTAAAATAGGTTATTATGCAACTGATAAAGATATAATAGATGTTGAAAAAGTTTACTAAGTACTCTTATGAGTACTTTTTTATTTGTTTTATCTATATTCCAAAATAGCCATTGTAAATAAAATTTATTATTTTTTCATATTATAATATTTACGAAAATTTAGGGGTGTAGATTAAATGAATGATATCGGAGAATTTATTGAAAAATTACGTAAAGAAAAACAAATTACTCAAAAAGAACTAGGTAATCGTTTAAATGTTAGTGATAAAGTTATATCTAAATGGGAAAGGGGAGTTTACTTACCAGATATTTATATGCTAGCACCAGTAAGTAAAGCTTTAGGTATCACAGTCGATGAATTAGTTAATTGTAAATTAAATGAAGAACAAAAACCAGATCATAGTAAAAAGATTATTAAACTTTTAATTATTTTATTAATTATTACAATATTTACTTTTTCTTTTATAATTTATTTTCTTAATAGACATTATGAATCTTCTAAAGAAGTACCAGAACCATATAATGTTTATGCTATCGAAAGTGCTGATCCTAATCTTTTTATAAATGGTTATATTATTGAAAAAGGTACTAAGTACATAACTTTCATTAATAAAATCCAACTATTTGATCCAGATTTAAATAAGTTAAAAAGTAATGACAAAGTATTTATTAATCTCATAGAAAATGAACAAATTATTTTTAATTGTGAAGATACTTATAATAGTTTTACAAGTCTTAACTCTGAATCATCTTTTTCGTTGCACGAATATAGGACTGCTTTTGAAAATCCTATAAATATAAACGATATTGAGCTCAGAATATCATTATTAAACAATTCAAAAAATAAATATGTTCAAAAATATAAAGTTAATTTAAAAGAAGTTGATTTTGAAAAAATTGAAAATCATTAAATCGTCAAAATAACTACCCAATTCGTCAAAATAGCGATAGTGTTTTTTCGACACTTTATGATAGTATGGAAAAGTAGAAAGGAGGACAAAATTGAAGTTTAAAAAAATTATCTTATTGATAATTTTATTGCTACCTTGTTGTGTTTTTGCTTCTTCTGAAGGTGAGGTTGTTGCACGTACAGTAAAATATTATCGTACTGTTACTGTAATTAATGTTTCTCCAGTTACATATAATGTAAATCCTGAAGTTACATCATTTACAACTGAAATATCTGAAGAAGAATATAATGCTGTAGATCCTAATATTGAAGAAATTCCAGCTGTTAACACCGAGTACAAAAGAATTGAAGCCCAGATTGTTAAAGTATCTAGTCATTATCAATATAAGACAGATTTAACGTGGAAAAAACTTCCAAAAGTTCGTAGTAACGATATTATCGCTATAGGTCATACTCCGTATGTAGATATGGATGGCACATATGTCTTTGGTTGTAAACGTTGCTATAGCGATGGTAAGTGTATTACTAATTCAGCACATACTCGTGTTGCTTCTAGTACTGGAACAGCTGCAATATTTATGATGCCAACAGATACAGATATAACTTTAAGTGCTTATATCTATGGCGATGTTGTTAAAGTTAATCCAAATCAAACAATAACAGAACAAGTAGCAACTGCTGACTATGCCCACGCTGTAAAAACAGTACCAATGAGTATAGCCAAAAAATTCTACACCAATATTGGTGGCATATACCTAGATGATGAAGCTGAAGATTACTTCGATGACATGCCAGCTATATCAGCTGTTTATTCAGGTACATGGTAAAAAATAAAAGTTCACATAATTTCTAAAATATTAAGAGAACTTGAATTCTTAATTTTTTTCATATCTTCACCAAAAAATATAAAAATTAAGAAAAGGGTATCTTAATACTTAGTTATTATATTATGTCTAAATTATGTTATTAAACTTATAAAAAAGTATCCGTTAAGGATACTTTTTTTGTAAAAAAAGAGATTTAATAATTAAAAAAAATGTTATACAATATACTTGTGATGAAAGATGAAAAACAATCGAAAAATTTTACTTATTTTAATAATTATCGTATTAATTCTTAGTTTCTTTGTTGTCCCTAAAGTATTCAAAAAAGAAACACTAAATAATAATAAAAATAGTGACACAAATAACATGACTCCTAATAATGAACCAGAAGAAAAAAAAGAACTTTTTGATGCCTATTATGATGATGCTCTAAAAATAATGGAAGATATGACTTTAGAACAAAAAGTATCTGAAATTTTCTTAGCTAAATACAGTGAAGGTTATAAAATAAATAATCCTTCATACTTAGGTGGTTATGTTTTATTTGGTAGCTACTTTAAAAATGAAGATTACACTTCAATTACTAAAAAAATAAATGAGTTACAAAGTAAAGCCCAAATAAAATATACTTTAGCTGTTGATGAAGAGGGAGGAACTGTAACACGTCTTAGTTCTAAACCTGGTTTTAGAGATACAAAATTTTTATCTCCTCGTGAATTATATACCAAAGGTGGTATGGACCTCGTATTAAAAACAGAACAAGAAAAAATCGATATGCTTAAAAAAGCTCATATCAATCTTAATTTAGCTCCTGTAGCTGATATATCTACTAGTAAAAATGATTTTATTTATGATCGTAGTATCGGTTTAAGTCCTGAAGATACAGCAACATATATTTCTAAAATAACCGAACTTTACTACCAAAATAATCTATCTAGTTGCTTAAAACATTTCCCTGGTTACGGTAATAATGCTGATACTCATACAGGTATCTCTGTAGATAAACGTTCTTTAGAAGAATTCCAAACTAAAGACTTCCTCCCATTTATTAGTGGTATTAATTCTAAAACCCCATATATCTTAGTTTCTCATAATACCATAACATCTGTAGATAAAGATTATCCTGCTAGTTTATCTAAAAAAGTAATATCTATTTTAAAAGACGATTTAAATTATACTGGCTTAATTATTACTGATGATGTTAATATGGATGCTTTAAAAGAATATCAAAACATTCCTTCTTTAGCTATTAATGCTGGCGTAGATGTTATTATAACAGGTGATTACAATAAACATTACGAAGAACTATTAAATGCCGTTAAAAATGGTCAAATAAGTGAAGAACGAATTAATACTTCCGTAAAAAAAATAATTGCTTGGAAACTAGCTTATAACATTATTGAAAAGGAGTAAATAAAATGAATCTATTAAAAGATGAATATATTATTTTAGAATTAATTCCTACAGCTATTACTAAAGAAAAAGGCGATATTATCCAACTATCAGCTTTAAAACTTCAAGGTCTTAACTTAATAGAAAGATTTGATTATCGCTTAAATGAAAACTTAATTGCTTTCCCTGATTTTAAAGAATTAATCTCTTATGATAAAGATTCCTTTACATATAAAGATAGTACCAAAGAAATTTTAGATTCTTTTAAAGAATGGACGAATGGTTTACCACTTTTAATAATTGATAACTTATATACTGAAAACTATCTAGTTGATTTAAATAATAAAAAAGAATCTATCTTTAAATACTTAGGTAAAACATATCACGATAATATTATTGAAGAATTAATAAAAGAATATGAACTAGAACCATCTAATTATATAGTTGATATTTTATATGAATCATTAATAAAACATTTATAAAAAATATGTTATAATAAAAATAGAATAAAAATAAACGGGTGATAATATGGAATTAGAAAGACATCGTATTTTAAGTTTAACTATTTATATAGTATGTACATCTCTTTATTTAGTTGGATGTTTCTTAATATATAGTACCTTCTTACGTTTAAATCCTTATTACTTATTTATTACTATTCCTGTCTTCTTTTTATTACTTAGTCTATTAATTGTTAATTTTATTAAAATTATCTTAACCTTTATATCATTAGTATTTGGTCGTAATGATAACGATGAAATAAATAATAAAATATATAATAGTTTAGACAATTTAAATCGTTTATTTAAATATGTCTTAATTGGTATCTTTATTACTTTATTATCATCTATTATGATTCTAGATGTAATATTATGTATAAATAAATCTATGTATTTCATTTTAGCTTTATCTATTGTTATATGGGTATTATTATACTATGTTTTATTTTGTATTATTATTAAAATAATTAAAAGAGAAATTAGATTATAAAAGTGCTTAAAGGCACTTTTTGTATATAAGGAGTCCATTATGAAAGAAAAAATATTAATTAGTGCTTGTTTATTAGGAGTAAATTGTAAATATAATGGTCAAAATAATTATAAAGAAGATTTATTAAATAAATTAAAAGATAAAGAATTAATTCCTTTTTGTCCTGAAATAGTAGGAGGTTTACAAACCCCACGTGAACCTTCAGAAATAATTAATGATAAAGTTATGAATAAAAAAGGAATTGATGTAACTGAAAACTATCAAAGAGGAGCTAAAGAAGCTTTAGCATTATGCCAAAGATTAAATATTAAAAAAGCTCTTTTAAAAGCTAAAAGTCCATCATGCGGTTCTGGTAAAATATATGATGGCACATTTACTAGTACTTTAATTAGTGGTGATGGAATTACTGCTAAATTACTAAAAGAAAATGGTATAATAGTTCTTAACGAAAATGATATTATAAAAAAGGGTGATTGATATGGATCCACAAGTAATAGAAAATATAAAAAAACAATATGATTTATACTATAGTGATTTATCTTATTTTGGTGTTACACCTATTTTAGATTCTCTTACTTTAGATAATACTGATAACTTAGATGGCTTTGAAGTAGTAGGGAATGTTAGATATGATTTGACGTCTGAAACTGGTGCTCGTGTTATATCTATTGATTTTACCAAGTATAATGTACATGAATTAGATGATTATATTACTGATCTTAAATATAGAGCTATTGAACAAAGTTCAATTGATCGTACTTTATCAGTTGATTACCGTTTATTAAAAGATGCCACTTTAATGAATATCTTAAAAAATAAATGTCAAAAAACTCATTCTATTCTTCGTATTATTGGTAAAGATTATTATTTAACTGAAGAAGATTACCAATTAATCGCTGATTTTCCATATGTTCATGTTGATAATCCTGGTTTTTCTGCTCCTAATGTTGTTAATACTAAATATCCAACAACTGTATCTGAACCATCTTCTATTTCTAATTCATCATCATTTAATTTCTTTATTGATACAAACCCTTCTTTAGAAGACTTAAAAGAATTTATTACTTTAAATGAATTAAGTGATAGTACTATCCATCCTGATTGGGAAGTTACTATTAATCTTCGTTTTTATAATATTGAAGAATATAATGAAGTAATATCTAAATTATCTCAAGCAGGTTTAAGTAATAAAGCTAAAATTAATATATTAGGTAATCCTTTAAAAGATAATAGTTCTTCTTTTAATACCTTAAGTAAATATCCTTATGATATAAATGTTTTATATCATACTTGTCAAGATTTAATTGATTATACTACTCATGAACCATATGGTTCCCATGTTACATATGAATCAGAATTAGAAGGTAGTGGCGTAGTTGATTTAAAAGGATATATTCAAGTACTTGAAGCTTTAGAGCGTTTTGCTAAATTAGTTAAAGATAATAACTATTCACCTTTAGAAGCTACTATATCTGCTTATCAATTCTTACAAGAAGAATATACTTATAACGATGATCAAAATGATGCTGACAACGATAGAATACTACATAATGTTATTATTGATAAAAGTACGATAGTTTGTGTTGGTTTTGCTACTTTATTTTCAGCTATGCTAAGAAAAGTTGGCATTAAAGGTTTTAGATATAGTACAGATGTCCACGCTCGTAATATATGTCAAATAAAAGATGATAAATATGATATAGATCATATTGGTATTTTTGATCCAACTTGGGATAATTTAAAAAATGCTGGCATTAAATTTGGTTATTTTGGTCTAGCTTTAACCGATAGTGTAAAATTAAGTTATAAACCCGATAAACCAGAAATGTTAAACATTCCATCAGCTTGTGTCGTTGCTAGAAATGATTATGAAGCTAATCAAATGAATTCAGCTAGCCCTTATGAAAGATTTTGGAATAGTAGTTATAGTCCTATTCATTATGTTGCTAGAATGTTAGAACTTATGGGGTATGAAGCTGATTGGAATACTTCATATCGTCATTTTGATATTAATAAATTATATGAAACTCTAGCTGATTTAATGGCTCGTAATGTTACTAGTAAACCAATTCTTCTTGAAAAAATACTTAAAGCTTATGAAGTTGTCTTACGTAAAGAACATCCTGAATATAGTGAAGATAGAATCTCATACTTTTTAGATATTGCCAGACTTTCTCATGAAAATGAACGTCTTATCTTAGATAGTAAGCCAAAACAATTAATTAATTTAAATTTTGATAAAAATACTGAGAAAGAAGTTAGTTTAATAACTCCTAAAATAAAAGAAAATCATATAAATAACCCTAGTACTAAAGAAGAATACAATCATCAGTTAGAATCATTTAGAAATAAACATCGATTATTACTAAGTAAATGGTATGAATATGTTATTAATTCTTTAAAAAAATTAAAATATGAAGATTTCTTTCATCATCAATTATATTATGATATCGGTAATCACTTAAATGACTATGATTCATATCCTTTATTACTAATAGGAGAAAAAGTTACTATTTCTCAAACAATTGATGAAGAACTTCAAAAACAAGTTTATAACGAATTAAGTGAAAATCTCTTTAATTACTTAATTATCTTAACTCAACAAATTCAACAATTAGAAAGTTTTCCAGAATTACAACGTTTAAAATCAGCACCTAAAGAATATTATAATACACCAGAATATTTACATGATTATAATATTGTTACTAATGCTATTAATGTTCTTATAGATAGTGCTTCTAATACTAATTGTGGAGTTACAATTACCTTTACTAATGATGTATTAGATATTAATTTTGCTAATAATAAAGTATCTAGTTATCATAATCAAATCTTAAGTGATGAATTATTAAATACTAAGTATCCTAAAGTTATTCCAACCCAATATGAAACTCCTAATGAAGAACCAACCTTTAATACTCATCCTTATGTATCTTCTTCCTTACCACAAACTAAAGAAGACTACATAACTAAATATCAAGAAATAATTAATATTATTAATACTAAAGTATCTGAAGTAAATAATGCTAATGCTTATTATGAATCAATAGGTATGTTATCTATAACAGACTATCAAACTATTGAAACAATTATTAATAATGAACAAAAAGTTCGTGGAAATATCCTAGATATCATAAATTATAAATATGATCTTTTAAACTTAAAATTAATTTATTTAAGTACTTTTAAAACTCCACTAACTACTAATCCTGAATTACAAATAAATGATTTTAATTATTCATCTTTAATGATTGATTTCTTAGGTTATAGTAAACAAATCATCTATGTTGCAGCTAATGAAATAATATCTTTATATAACTCTCATAACTTAGAACATCTTAATTTATTATTTAATTTAATTGATTCTATTAATGCTATAATAAGTCATCGTTTAGTATATGAAAATACTAATATACCTAGTGAAGATTTACAAATCTTAACTCCAGAAATAATAAATGAATTAAGACAAATAAAGAATAACTTATCTAATCCAAAACCTTTAGAAAATATTAGTGTAACATCTAATTCTACACCATATAATTATGTTGAAGTAACTAATAAAAAACTACACTTAAATCCTCACAAGAAAGTTAAAACTAATACGCAAAATAACTTAATCTTAGAAGATAGTGATAAATTAACTTTAACTACTATTAAAAATGGTTTAAGAATTAAATTAGATGAACAAACCTTCCAAAAATTATCAAGTATGAAAGCTAAAATAGCTTTAGTATCTAAGATGAACTATCGTTCTCGTACTAGTGTTAATGTTGAAACTGATTCCTTTGATTTAGCTTTTAAAAAACGTGATGAAAACTTTAATTTAGATGATTATAAAGTTGAAATACGTATTCCAACTACTAAAAATAAAACAACATCTATCTACGAATATGATTTAGCTAACGAAGAAATACATGGTCTTAGATTATAAAAGATTAAATAAAAAAATATTTAATCTTTTTTATTACTATGTTATAATGAATAATAGGTGAGAGTATGAAAAGGGGAAATTCATTAATAGCAAACATATCTAAATTAAATACTTTTGTAAATATGACTAAGTCTAATGAACACTTAGGTGTTTATATTGAAAAAATTTTAAATAATCGTAGTAAAAATTTAAAATTTATCTCAGATTTTGATTATATAGCTTTAGATTTACTATATACTTCATTACAAATTATGAATTATAAAGAACGTTTAACAAAAGAAGAATTTAATAAGATAGATAAAAAAGAATTAAAATACTATATGGATAAAATAAAAGGTATTAATTATTTTAAAAATCAAATACCCTCTATAAAAAATGAAGAAGTTTTAATTGATTATTTAAAAACAGCACTAGCTAATGGTGAATATGTTTGTAATTATAATAACACTATTAAATTTGATAATGGTCTTGTTATTGATTCTGATTGGTTAGTTGAATTTGCTTCTTTCTTAATAACTTCCCTAAATAATAATGTTAATTTAAAAGAAGATAAAATGTCTTATTGTTTTTATACTATAACTATTCCAAGTATTAAAGATTGCTCTTTTAATAATTTTGTTAAAGATATTAAATTATATGAATATCAAATAAATAGAAAAGATGAAAAATGTCTTTCTTATCAAGATGTTAAATATTTAATAGATATTTTATCACCTATTGAAGATTATGACTTTAAGAAACTTCAAGATATTAATAGTACTTTAAGTAAAGAAAAATTCTCTTTATCAATTAATAAATCTTCTGTTACTTTAACTAAAGAAGAAAAGTCTAACTTAGAAAAATTAATGAATGAAGATAATTGTGATTGTATTATTTCTGAATATCTTAAGAATTTATTTAAATGTTATAATAGTGAAGCTAATAAGAATAAACGTCGTTTAATACGTACATATGAATTAATAAGAGGTTTAGTTCATGCTTATAAGAATAATTATCCTTTAGAAAAATGTCGTAAAGCTTTTGCTATTAAGAGTAAAGAAGAAATCTTAAATGCTTTTGCAATAGCTAATTTCTATATAAATTATATTTATGATGAATCTAATCTTCATAATTTCTTTAATTATTCTTTATTAGATTTATCTAAATTAAATCCAACTATTATTGATTATGAAACTCCAGAATATAAAAGTATTATAAGTGAACTATCTAAATTAAATAAAAAAGTAGTTACTATAAATCGTCGTATTAATAAATGTTTACATAATGCTCGCCATATTCCTAAAAGTAATCTTAAATTACTAGAAGAGAATAGTAAAGGCTTAACAAGAGATTGTGCTGAATTAGAAAGTTTAGTTAAAGAAATTCGTTATTTACGTGAACAATTAAATGAAGCTAAAGATGAAAATAGATATGATTCTAATATTAATAAAACTAAGATTCAATATATTAAGAATGCTATTATAAGTGGTGGTTTCTATTATGATCCAGATACTACTTATATGATATTTGATTGCTATAGTAATAAAGATTATCATCATACTTTCCATTTAGAATTATCGTTAAATAATTTTATATCTATTCTTTTATCAGATAGTAATCGTAATATCAGAATTAATTTTTATCAAATATAAAAGCTGTATAATTACAGCTTTCAGACTGTTGACAAACGAAAAGTTTGAAAACAGTCTTTTTATTTTATTAAAAATAATTTATAATTATAAATGC
>CANQOR010000014.1 GCA_947625535.1 uncultured Bacilli bacterium | reverse complement strand
TTTTGTATTTTTACTGAAATAAGTCTGACTTTTTATGAGTTTTTAGTAAAAAATGAATTTACTCTAAAAATTCACGACTTTTAGATACAAGATCTAAGATAATATTTAAAATAACGATTATTAAGAAAATAATTAAAATTACTTTACTAGGTTTAGTAACAGTAATAAGTGGTCTTTTAGTTTCTTCGATTTCTTTTGGATCTTCTACTACTTTAGTAACTTTTAAACCAATAAATTTTTGATTAGTTAAGTCTTCAGTAGTTTCTAAACAGAACTTAGTAGAATCTTCTAATTCTTTAAATCTAATGTCTTTATTTCTTTTGACAAAGAAAGCAAAGACAGTTAAGTCACCAGAAGCACCACAAATATTAATAATTGATAAGATAAGTAGTAATGGTGAATTAATAATAAAACCAATAATATATGTAATAACACCTATTATAGTAAAAGGAGCTATAACAGACATCATAATATTTTTCTTATCAACGAATTCACCACATTTACAATAGAAAATACCTTTTTCTAAAGCTGCTCCATATGTAATGTATTCTTTATGAGCACCATTAATTAAGTAGAATAAACCATGTATTATTTCATGTAGAACTAACCAACCAAACATTAAGATAATACATATAGTTATTTCTAAAGGAGATATAGTTAAAAAGACATCTTCCATATTTAAACCTTTTAAAGTATATAAACCAAATGTTATTAAAATAGTAATACCTAATATAACAATTGAAAAAATATTTATAAAAGTTAAATCATAATCAATAATATAAATTTTTTTATCTTTTTCTTTAGACATGGTTTCACTCCTTAATTAATAAACTATTTAATTGTTTTAATTCTTTTAAAACTTCTTCTTCGTGAGTATAAGAATCAGTTTGAGGATTTTTTTCACGAGGGAGATTTATTGGTTCTTCATTAGTTTTATTAATCTTAGATTCATTTAATAGTTCTTCATAGCTAATTATGGCATTTTCTTCTTGTTCTTTTTCGTATTGAGTCATGTTTATAGTATGTTCTTTAGGGAGCATTTCTAATTCACGAGTTAAACTTTGTAAATCTTCGATTTCGTTTTCTTCGGTAATAGTTTCAACTACAGGAGTTGGTTCTTCTTTAGATATTTCTTTATTTTTACGTAGGAGTTCTTCTTTAATAATTTTATTTTGATTATATAGTAAATAAACAGTAACAGATAAAATTACTAAAATAACAATGATGGTTAAAAAAAGTATATTGTTATTAAATGTGGATTCAATTAGATACATCATAAATTACTCCCTTCTTTTATATCTTATCATTATAGTTTTTATGATGATACATTTATGACACTATTATATATGGATTATCTTTAGTACCTTTACCTTTTACTTTAGCTTCTGTACTTATATTAATAACTGGTCTTATATAAGCTGGAGTATTAATAGGAAGGCCTTCTCCTAAAGAGCCATTGGACATAACATTCATTATTAAAATAGTATTAGAATTATTTAAAGAATAAGTACTAGTAGTTAAATAGTTACCAGATATATCTTTATTATATAAGTAAAATTTATCATTCATAGTTGTTTTATAAGCACCAGCTAAAATAACTTCATCTATACTTAGTAAACCTACTTTACTAGTATATAACTCGCCATTACAATATAAATCTGGAGCCATATCTACATATATTCTTTCATATGTTTTAGAATAGTTATTATTATTTAAAGTATAGTTAAACGTTGTATCAGTACAGAAATCTCCTTCGGTAATAAATGAACTATAATCTTTTAAATTAGTATTTAACCAATCAAGAAGAATGTTCATTAAAGAAGAATTATTTAAGACAGCAAGACTTTCATTTTCTTTTAAATCAGTTTGTAATTTACTATTATAAACGTATTGTTTATCTAGGACATTATCTAAAACTAGTCTTACTGTTCCATCACCATTAATTCTTACGATACGAAACATTAATTTACCTAATTTAACATAGTTATCTTCGGCATTACCACGGAAATAATGAGTTGTTCCTTTATTATCAATAGTATTTATAAGTCCTTCATCCATTGTTGCTATTTCATTACCTACTCTAGTTAATGGAGCGACAACATCATTATTTAATAAGATTAAATCATCAAAAGAATTGGTAGATAAAGATTCATTTTCTACTCTTAAAGTACTTTTAAAATTAACTACTTCTTTAGGTTCAAAGACTATTTTAAAGCGAAGTGTTTCTAAACTATTAATACTATTTAAATTAATAAGTTTTTCATTTTTAGTAAGATTATTTAATTCTTTTATTACATGATCTTCTGAATCTCTTACTTCAACATTTATTTTAGTAACATTAGAATTTTGTAAATATAAGGAATAATAGATTTTTTCTTTAGAATTATTAGTTATAGTTATGTTATAAGTATGTTCTTTATTATCAAAGAAAGAAATTTCATTACCATCAATATAATTTATAACTAAGTCCCCTTCACTAGTAACGACAGCAATAGTACCTTTATCTTTATTAATTAATTTAATACTACTTACGATGAGGGCAATAATTATAAAGACAATAAAGATAGCAATTAATAAACCGATTACTTTACGATATTTTGAATCAAAATCTAGTATTCGAGCCATTATACTCACCTTTTCTCAAATTCTATTATAGCAAAAAAATATTTGACGCTCAATCTTTTAATTAAATTTAAATTGAATAATAATACCACCAACAAAGAAGATAAAGATGATGATAGTTAAGATATTCGTTGGAATAGAAATAATAGCTGGTAAGTATAATTTAATTAGATTAGCTCCATATAGGGAACTAGCTATGATTAAAATTGGTCTTATAAATAAGACAGCTAGGCCACCAACTATTAAAGATATTACTACTTTAGCTATTAAAGCTATATTAGGATCTAAATCAGTTAGATATGTTCCAACAGTTGAATATACTAAGTAAGCAACAGCGATTAAGATAGCTAGTTTTTCTAATTTAAAACCTAAACATCCTAAAATAAGACCTGCTATTATTTCGATTATAAGAATTATTTCTTTAGATAGTTCAAAATAAGAACAGACAACATTAGCTAAAGTAAAACCGATAGCAAACCAAGCGATAGTTATAAGAAATTTTTGAACTTTGTAACCACTTGTACATAAAACGGCACCTAGTAAAATAGCACCTATAGCAATTATATTATTTGTTTCCATTATCTTCTCTCCCTAAATTATAAATATATTTATATATTTCAAATACAACAATTATGATTAATGATATTAATAAAAGTTTTAGAATAGTCATTGATGGTAATGGAGTTACTTTTAAGAATTTAGAAGTTATTGGTATCTCAGACATAATTATTTGTAAAAGAATAGAACCAACAACAGTTATTATAACTAATGGGTTATCTAAAAGAGCTTTTTTAAAGACTGAACGTTTTTCACTACGACAGTTTAAAACATTAATATTTTGAATGAAAACCATTAACATCATAACAATAGCACGAGATGTTATAATATCTGTTCCATTATCTATTAGAAGTTTCCAAGTAATAAAGATAATAACACTTATTGTAATGCCTAAGATACCTACTTCAACCATTAAGTCTTTAGAGAATAATGATTCTTTAGTATCACGAGGTTTTTCTTCCATAATCGATTTTTCAGTTTTTTCAAATGATAATGAGATATCTTGTAAGCCATCAGTAACAATATTTAACCATAGTAATTGAATAGCTAGTAAAGGAATATCATAACCAAAAGCAATTGATAATAAGAAAAAGCATACTTCAGCAAAACCACAACTTAGTAAGAATAAAGTTATTTTACGAATGTTACTATAAGCAGTACGACCTTCTTTAACACCAGAAACGATAGATGTAAAGTTATCATCAGCAACAATCATAGAAGCTGTTTCTTTAGCAACATCAGTACCACTACCCATAGCAATACCAATATTAGCAGCTTTAATAGCTGGGGCATCATTAACACCATCACCAGTTACAGCAACAAACTCACCGCGACGTTTAAGGGAATTAACGATATCTAACTTATCCATTGGGGTAACACGTGAGAAAACTTTTATTTGACTAACAAACTCATCAAATTCTTCTTCACTTTTTAAACGATATCTTTCAACATCTTTACCTGTTGCTACTTCGGAGGCATTTTTACATAAACCTAAATCTTTAGCAATAGCATAAGCTGTTAGAGGGTGATCACCAGTAATCATTATAACTTTAATACCAGCATTTTTACATTCCTTAATAGAATCTTTAACTTCCGTTCTAATTGGATCAATGAAAGCAACCATACCCATAAATTTTAATTTTTTAATATCTTCTTTTTTAGTACCAGAAACTTTACCATCAGCTAAAGCAATAACACGATAACCTTTGGCAGTAAGTTCTTCATTTTGTTCAAAGAATTTACGATTTTCTTCAGAGAAAGTCATTACTTTTTCTAATGAACCTTTAACAGTACAATATGTTTCATTATTCTTTTTATAGAAGACTGCTGAGTATTGATTTTCTGATTCATAAGGAATACTTTCTATTACTTCGGGGATTTCTTCAATATGCATTTTAGCTGCTAGACTTAAAAAAGCTATATCAATGGAATCACCAAATGATTCCCAAGTATCTCCTTTTTTTTCTAAGTGAGCTTCATTATTTAAAGCACCTAGTAAAGCAATGGCAGAAGCTTTTTTTAAGTCGGCATTATTTAAGGGTTTAACTTTACCATCGTCATTATATCCCGTACCAGTAATTTCATAAGTACTACCATCAGGTAGAACTATTTCTTTAGCTGTTTGTTCATTAACAGTTAAGGTTCCAGTTTTATCAGAAGCAATTACTGTACAACTACCTAGTGATTCAACAGCATTTAGTTTTTTGACAATAACATTTTTCTTAGCCATACGTTTGGAAGCAATAGTTAAAGCCATAGTTAAAGCTAAAGGAAGACCTTCTGGCATAGCTGAAACTGATAAAGCAATAACAGATAAAAATATTTCATTAGTTGGGTAACCTTTAACTATTAAAATAACAGTTGTAATTAAAGCAACGATTAAGATAATAATACTAATTTGTTTAGAAAATTTTTCAGTTCTAATTGTTAAGGGGGATTTTTCTTCTTTAGTATTTGTTACTTTATCAGCAATGCGACCTATTTCTGTATGAGTACCAATAGAGGTAACCACTGCGTGAGCACGACCAGTTATAACGGATGTACCAGCAAAAACCATATTAATTCGTTCAGCTAAAGGGGTATCTTTAACTAAGGTGTCTGTATCTTTAATAACCCCTACACTTTCACCAGTTAAAGCTGATTCATCAACTTGAAAATTATGGCATTCTATTAAACGAGCATCAGCACTTATTTTATCGCCACTTTCAAGTAAAATAATATCACCTATAGTTACTTCACTAGCAGGTATTTCTTGTTCTTCATTATCACGTAATACACGAGTTGTAACTTTTATCATATTAATTAAACTTTCGGCATCTTTACGAGCACGCCATTCTTCAAAAGTACCCATTAATACATCTACTAAGATAATAATAATTAAAGCAATAGCGTCCACTACTTCATGAGCTAAAAAAGATAAGATAACTGTAACTACTAAAATTATCTCAATGGGATTAGCAAATTGGGAGAAAAATAATTTTAATAAACTTTCTTTTTTAGCAGCAGGCAATTCATTTTTACCATATTGTAAAAGATTTTTTTGAGCAGTTTCTTTAGTTAAACCTTTTTTATTAGAATTTAATTCTTTTAAAACTTCTTCACTACTATTACTATAATAATTCATTTAAGTTCCTTCTTTCTTAAAAAAAGACTTGCTGTACTATAGACAGACAAGTCTCTTTATTTAATCTATAACCAGATAATTCGTTCTTGTTGATTATAGAACATACTTAGTATGCTAAATACTCCCTTATCTTTATATAGAATATTATAGCATTTTTATTAATAAATATCTATAACTATATAAATAACATAATTAATTCTATTAAGATACCAGTTATAGCTCCTACTAAATAGAGAGTACCTAATATAAATAGATTTTCTTTAATATTTTTATTTGATTTAAATAGAACAATTAAAGAAATACCACTACCAGTTAATAAACCAGAGATAGTACTAGCAAAATTAATAGCATTATTTAAATATAATTCCGTTATCATAATACTAGCTCCACAATTAGGTATTAAACCTATTAAACTAGTTATAAATGGAGCTAGTAAACTATCTTTTAATAATAGTTTTGATAGATAATGAGAACCCAAGTAATTAAAGATTATATTAATAATAAAAGTAATAATTATTAAATATAGTAAGGTTTTAGTAGTATGAATTAAACTAGATTTTAAAAGATTATGTTCATGTTTACAACCACAATGTTCATCTTCACATATATCATAGTTAACTTTATTTTGATTAGTTTTATGACGAAAGAAGAAATCTATTAGATAACCAGCTATTAAACCAACAATAAATTTAATAAATAGAATTAATAATATGGTCTTTAAAGGAGCTTTCTCAGATAACATAATTGGTAACATTTCATCACTAGTAGATAAATAAATAGCTATTAATGTACCTAGAGATATTATTCTAGTAATATATAAATTAGTAGCAATTACAGAAAAACCACATTGAGGAATTAAACCTAGTAAACTACCAAATAGTTTAGATAATTTATGACTTTTACTAATTATTTTTTTACTTTTATTATTAAGTTTATGTTCAAAGTATTCAATAATTAAGAAAGCTATAAATAAAAATGGAACTAGTTTTAAAGCATCTATTAAGGTATCAATAATTATATCTAACATAGTTACACTCCTTTTTTAACTTTATTAAGTTTATATAAAATATTTAAGTAAGTCAATAAATAACTAGAATTTTATTCTAGTTATTTACGATTCCAACGATTATTAAACATATTATTTAAGTAATCAACACCAAAATATTCATCTAGTATTTCTTCAAATTTATTACTTGGAGGAATATTTTGTTCATATTCTTTACCACGATTAATAGCACATAAAGTTAAGATACTATCAAAGATAAGAAAGACAATCATTAATTTCATAAAAATAGTACTTTCTTTTTTCTTAAATTTAGAAATAAGCTTTTTAACTTTAGGATATATTAGTTTTATCCATACAATACCTAAAACTCCCCAGAATATAGAATATAATAAACAAATACGACCATTTATATTAAAAGGTTTACGTTTATAATTCCAAGCTACAAAACCAAAAGTTACTTCCATTAAATAACTTAGAAAATATTCTAGGATAGATCCAGTAGCAAAAGAAATACAAAATATTTCAAAATTATTTTTATTTTTTAAACGATATAAAACTAAAGTTAAAACAATAGAACCTAAACCATATATTAAATTAAATGGCCCTATTACTAAAGCTGTATGATTAATAATAGTTCCCTTTTTAATGAATGTCCATATTCCTTCAATTATCCAACCAAAGATACAACCTATTAAAAAGGTATAAAACAAATCGTGAAAAGAAATTTTTTCTTTTGTCATATATATCACTCACATAAATTAAAGTATAGCACTTACGTTAAATTCATGCAATTTTTAGTAATTATTTAAGATATTTTTACGAGTTGCTATCGTCTTTTTTAAACTATTTAAATAGTAATTAAACTTTAATTCATTAGATAAATATTGATATTTTTTAGCTTCTAATTCAAATATTTCTTCGATTCTATTTAATTCATAAATTGAATTAGTATAACAAATACGATTTATAATAGTATTTAATATTATATAAATATCATATTTAAGAGCTTCTAATTCATTAGTATATTTATATGCTGTATAATTATTTTCTAATCTAGTTAATAATTTAGCTAATATATTAGGATCATATGAAGTAGTATATTCTTTCATAAGACGATTTATTTTAGTTATTTCTTTACGAGATATAGCTAATGGATCTAAGATAATTATTGGTAAACCTAGAGGGTTTCTTTTACTTTTAAAAGATAAACTTATTTTAGTAATTTGTTCTAAGTAAATAGTATCTTTTAGGCGATTAGCATTTACTAATAGATAATCTGGTTCAATATATGGAATATTAGCATTTTTATAATTAGATCTTACGATATAAGAGTTTAAGATAATAGTATTGTTATAATCTCTAGTATTATCTAATAAATTATATGGTGTTGTATATAGTTCTTTTGTATTATCATTATTATTTATTAAATATAATGGAGATATAGATATTATAGAATTATCTTCTAAACCATTAAATCCTAAGTAGTAGTCTTTATCAAAGACTAAGTTTTCATTAGAAATAAGACTACAAGTTAGTTTACCTTCATTATTAGAAATGTTATCATACCAAGTTTCTAAATAGTTAGAAGAAGTATCTAAGTTAATATTACTTACTAAGTATAAGAATTCATCTTTACTTTTATAAGTATTTAATTTTTTATGAGGTAGTTCATATACAGGATAATTAATATTTTTACTTCTTAATTCATAATTATATATTTTACCATACATAGTTTTTAATTTTTCGATAATAGTAAATGATTCTAACATAGTCATTGTTTTATAGTTTTGATCTAGTTCTTTTAATGTTTCATAATCAGTATTCATTATTTTACGAAGATTAGTTAAATATAAGTATTCTTCGTTATATAAATTAATATCTATATCAGTTAAATTATATGTATCTAAGATAATATTAGCTTCTTCTTTAGTTAGTTTAAAATGTTTTTGAATAAAGTATTCTTTTATATAACTAGGAAGACTTATATTAATTAAAGAAGTAAGTTTAGTAACTGTGTTATTTTCATAGTTAATTATATCTTCATAAGTATTAGGAGTATCTAAGATAATTGGTCTTGGTACTAATTCATTATTTTTCTTATAGAAACGTGGTATTTGATATAATAAATATGATGTAAGAGAAGATAAATGTTTAGGATTTAAATTACTTAGTAATTTAGGTAAATTACCTACTTTCTTACGATTTAGGGCAAGACATGAATTAGCAAATAGTTCTAAGATATCAGATAAAGTTTTAGGACTTAAAGAACTAGTTTGGTAATATAAGTTATTAATTAAATTAGATGTTAATGGATAATACTTATTAATAGTTATTAAACTATTTTCTATAGATGGATACTTAGTAATATAATCTAAGATAGATAGTTTAATATTTAAAATATAATCTTCAAAGATACGAAAATCTAAAGTATTAAGTAAATAAGAATTATTATTTAATAATTTTTTATATATATTATAATATTTATCACCTAAGACTTTTTTAATTAAATCTGGTTCTATAAAGGTTCTTTTTTCGGTATTAGATAATTTATTTAAGATATTAGATATTAATTCTTTATTATAATATTCATAAGTTATTTTAGTATTAAAGTATTTTATTAAAGATTTTTTAGATAAGATAATATCTGTTATATAAGTATAATCTTCTAAACTTGCAGTTAATAATTTTTTAACTATTATATCTTCTTTTAAGACTTTTTCATTAAATGTTAAATCTGTTTTAATAAGTAATTCTTTAATAATAGATGGGTTTAAAGAAGATATTTCTTCACTATTATTTAAATAATAACTAATAGCATAATCATCTAATTGATAAGATTCATTATTTAATATTTTAGTACGTAGTAATTCATTATCATAGAAGAATTTACGATGTGATAAAGGTAAACTTTCTAGTAAACGATTTAAGACATCATTATTTTTAAATTCAGAGACATTACTAATAAATAAGACTTTTTCTTCATCTGTAAAATGACCTGATGAAAAGAAATTAGTTAGTTTATAGTAATTATTTAAGTTAATACTATTAACAAGGTTAGTACATAGTTCTCTATTTTTTAGAATATCTTTTTTATAATTAGAATCTGCTAATAAAAGATTAGTTAATGATATTATATCTAGTTCTTTTAAATGATTCTTTTTTAAATCATTAATATTTGAAGATGTTAATGATCTAATATATGGAGTTAAATTAATAGTAGATTTAGATAATTTAGTTAATAATTCTGAATAGTAATTAGGATTTACTAAAGCAAGATGAGATAATTTATCTTCATCTAAATTAGAAAGAAAGTTAATAACAGGATAATCAAATAGTTTATTAGTTTCTTCTAAGAAGTTTTTTAATAAGTTACATGGTAATTTAGATAATAAAGATTCATTTTTATGTTTTAAGATAATCTTAGATAGATTAGGATATTTTAAGATTTCTTTTTGAATAAGACCTGTTGTATTAATTAGTAAATGTAAGATAATATGTTCTTCTTGATAATTTTTTAAGATATATTCAATATTTTTATAAGATAAATTATTTAAGAATGGACAAGTATATGAATAATCATCTGTTAATTTAGATAAATATAAATCTAAGAAGTATTTATCTTTTACTAAGTCTTCTAGATTATCTAAAGTACTTAAGAAAGCATTAATAGTTTTTATATCATAAGCTCCTAAGATAGATAAATCTTTAAGAATTTGTTTTCTAGTAATAGGTTTTAATGTATCAAAACTTAAACCTTTAGATATAAGTAAATTATTAATATTAATATCTTTTCTTAAAATAGTAATTTCTTCATTTGTTAAATCATTTATTATTTCTTCTAAAGATAATAATTCATCACCTATTAAAATACTATCTTTTATTTTTTTAGAATTAGAAATAAGTAATTTACGTGGTTTATCACAATTAGAAGTTAATGATAATAACATAGAACCACTTATATTAGTTAAATCTAGTAATTTAATAAATTCTTCTTTATTTAGTTCTTTATTTAAATAATCTACTTTTTGATATTTATTACATACATATAAATATGTTCCTAAGATATTTAAATTATTTTTAGTGAAGTTAAATGTTTTATGTTCTAGTTTTTCATTTATCTTAGATATTAATTCAATAGATATATCATAGTTATTTTTATTTAATTCTAGATTTTTAAATAAAGATTTAATGGTTTCATTTTGTTTCATATACTAACACCCTATTCTTAAAATATTATATCATTATTAAGCATCAAAAAAAAGGAATTTTATTCCTTATTATTAAGAGCATTTTTAGCCATTAAGATAGCATCATCTAAAGTATCAGTACAAGCAAGAAAGCCACTTGAATGAACAAAACGAGCTGTTTTTATATGGGATATATTAGCTAGTTCTTGGTCATGAAGACCATTAAATTTTGAATCAAAATGACAAATTAGTTCTTTAGAATTTTCATTAATAGTCATTGGTTTAATACTATAACCACCACGATCAGATGGGAAGATAATAACTTTTATTTGTTTGGCTTGAGGATTTTTAGAATGAAAGATAGCTTCTTGATATGGCATGTATTCATCTAATATTAATATATTATCTTTAACTGTATTAATTTTTAATTCTATTTTTTTAGTAGCTGTTATTTTAGCTAGTTCTTTAGTTATTAAACGATCAAAGATTTCTGTAGCAGTAGTAAAAGCTTTTAGGAAGTTATCATCGTTATCTATTTCTTCATTCCAGGCTTTATTATATAAATCAATAATAGCATCTAAATCAGTTAAATGATAGGGAGCATTAATATTAGGGAAGACTCCATTATCTATCCCATCTATTTGCATAACTAGTTTTTCATCTATAGCTTGCCATAGTTCTTTATAATCTTCAGTTATAATTTTTAAATAGTCATAACCATATGTTTGCCATAGTAAACCAAAAGATGAATATTTTATTTTTTCATTACGCCATTTAGCATCAGGGCCATGATGATCATATGGACCAAAACCAATATCATAAATAATAGCTTCTTTAGAAGAACCTGTTATATCTGTCGTACGACATAGTAAGGGTTCTTTAATTATTTTACTTAATAAAACAGTTGAAAAGACATCATCTGGATGAAAAGTTGATGAATGAGTAATTAAGTTAGCTTTTTTTATATCTTTAGTTATTTTTAACATTTTTATGTCTCCTTTTAATAGATGTATATCGAGCAAATTTAGTTATTTCATATATAAGCATTGGTGCTAATGCAAATAAAATAGAACTTAAATAATTTTGAATTTCAATATTACATGTTGTAAATATTTTAGTAAAAATAAAGATTAAAGAAAGACCTATACTAAATAAAATATATAGTACTAAATAAATGTTTTTAAGGGATTTAAAAATATTTTTAATAATATTATTTTCACTTAGATATGAACATGTAATAAAGATATTAGCATAGATAAAGATAGTAAAGAAGATGGTATTAGCTAAATTTTCTGAGCTACCTTGAGATAAAGTAAAAGTATATGGAATAGATAAAGCAAAAGTATAAACAAATGCTACTATAATAGTTATTAATAACTCTTGAAAACCTATTACAATATCTTTGGGTTTTGGTTCACGAGTCATAATATCAACATCGTATGGCATTTTACGATAAACTATCATACTAGTTATAAAAGTATATAATTTAAATAAAGTAACTAATAATAAATTATAGATTGGTGGAAAACCACCTATTATAAAAGTAAAATAACATATTATTAAAGGAATAGTTGTGGTAATAAGATATTTTATAGTACGAATATAATTATCATGAACTCCCCTACTATGTTTAATTAATTCATAAGCTTTATTTAAATCTTCAAATTCATAATATATTTTATCTTGGTTATTATATTTATTAAAGATATTTTTTTTATTTGTTTTAATGATTAAGTTTTTATTTAATAATTTTTCATTTAGTTCATTTTCTTCAATTGTTTTTATTTTAGAATCTATTAGTTTTTTAGTTAATATAATGACATTAATACCTGCTAAATTAAATTTTTTAATTAGTTTTTTATCAAAGATGTTAGTAACAATAGTTGTGGTATGACTATATTTTTCTTCGTCTTTAAAAGATAGATAATAAAGAGTATTTAAAGAAAGAGGAAGAGTTATTATAGCAAGAGATAAAGCATTATATATTATTATTAAAAAAGAAGGTTTTAAAGGATCAGATAAATTAATAAAGAAGACAATTACAAAAAGAAGAAAAGATATCATATATAAAAAGATAGTTAATTTATTTATTTTAGTAAATAAAAGGTCTTTATATATATTTTTATTTTTTCTTTTTATAATTATTTTGGTAATAAATAAAACTATTAAAATAATAATTGATAAGATTGTATTAAGTAGTAAATTCATTTATATCACCATGTTTATTATAGCATAAAAAAACAATTAAGTTTTAAAGAGCTCTTAATTGTTTATTTTTTTTAACTAAGATATTATCTTCAGTATCATGTTTTGGAAATTCTTCAGTGAAAGTTTTAGATTCTATAGTATCACTACTAGAATAAATAGTAACACCTATTACAGTATTAGAGGTTTCTATAAATTCTTCACTGGTACGAATCATTTTAGGTTCATCTTTAGGACATAATCTAGTTATATCCATATATACTCTTTGTTTACCAGTTTCATTATCTGTAAAGATATAAGCTTCAAAAGTACGATTTTCATAAGAATCATTATCATTTAAAGATAAGGAACCATTTATATAATATATATCTTTTTCTTTACGGGCGGTAAATTCAACTACGTCTAATTCTGTTACTTTAGAATTAGCTAAAGGATAAGCAGTATTTCTTATTTCTTTACAATAACTAAGTATACGAGATATTTCTAGTTGTTTTTTCTTAGGTATACCTATGAAACGATAATAAGATTCCATCATTATTTGCATATCCTTTTGGTTCATACTACTACCACCTTTATTTATATAATAATTTTTTTATATCGTCATCACGATGTTCAAGATAAAATTCCGTATCAAATAGATCATGAATTATTTCTGAACGAGATTTTTTTTCACGAGCTTTTTGAATTAAGTCAGCTTTTTGTTGTAATAAAGCTTTCTTTTCTTTCCTTATTTCATCAAGTTTTGAAGTTTCATTAACTTGTTCTTTTTCTTTAGTTTCATCTTGTTTAGTTGCTGTTTTTTGATAATCATAAGCAACATAAAGACTTGCTCCAATGGCAGGAATTGCTAAAATAGTTGATAAAAGATTAGGATTTAATTCTAATAATTTATTAAAAGAAGAAATATTAACATAATTTAAAATATTTTTAAGAGTTGGAGCTGCATACGCAAAGTAACTACCAACAATAGATGCAGCTAAGAAAGCTGTTTTACATTTACCAGCAATACTAGTTTTAGCGTTATTGCCTCTTTGAATACTATTATAATTAATAGCAAAAATACCTAGTTCTAAACCAATTAAAACAAGGAAGATTGGATTTAACGTAGATAATAATAGTAAACAAACAACACCAAAAGCTTTATCAGATAAACTATCTAATAAGCTACCAAAAAATGTTTGAGCATGGAGTTTACGAGCTAGAAAGCCATCGATAAAATCCGTAGCAAAAAAACCAATTGCAGCTAAAGCTGTAGCAAAAGCTCCTTCGGTAGCAAATATTGGTATAATAGCAATGGTTCCTAAAGAACGAATAAATGTTATTAAATTAACCAAAACTTTATTACGGAAATCTTTCTTCTTGTCTTTTTCAATTTTTATTAACTTGTCTTTTTCCATAATATCAAAATCCCCTCGAATTTATATAATAGCAATGCTTTACTTAATTGTCAAACTTTGATATTGCTAATTTTTATATGATATTGCATAGCTAAATTAATGACTATAATATCAGTTATATTTTCATTATTTGTTCTAACTGTAATACTAGTATCAAGTGTTTGATATTTAGTATTAAATACATAATCAACATAAGCTTCTAAATCATTTGTAGTTACTTTTGAATTATCTAATAATTCTAATATATAAGTTGGATCTAAGTAATTTAAATAGATGTATTTAAATACTTCTTTAAAGTTAGCATCAGTATATGTAACATTATCAGGACTTGTACAGGTACCTTCTCTTTTACCATCTGTTATAGTACCAGTACAATTGTAATTCTTAGGTGGAGATGTTCTACTATCTACTAATATATATTCATAATCATAATTATTATGTAATAAGTTTTCTTTTTGGATTTTAAAGTCTACTTTTTGAGGTTTTATTATTTCGTTAAGATCTGTAATAGTTTTATCGCCTTTTTTGATAAAGAAACTATCGGGAGCAAAAAAGACAATATATATTAGAGCAATTATGATAACAAGACCATATATTGCTAAAGCTATTTTTCTTTTTTTACTCATTTGACAATACTATGTAAGACTTTCTCTTTTTGTAGACCATTTATATAATCTAGGGCATTCATTTCTTTTTTTCCAAAAGGTTTAACTTTAGTTATATAGATTATTTTATCTTTAGTACATATACCAATATTATCCTTATTTATTTCACAAATAGTCCCTGGTGATAAGGTACTATCTTTTTCTCCGATAAAACATTCTAAGATTTTTACTTCTTGATCATTTATTATAGTATTAGCTTTAGGCCATGGATATAAACCACGGACTTTATTATAGATATCTTTTGATGAAGAGTTAAAATCTAAATGTTCTTCTTCACGAGATATGTTATAAGCATAAGTAGCAAGATTGTTATCTTGAGGTGTTCTACTATTAGTACCATTTATAATAGATGGTAAGGTTTCTTTAAGTAAATATTTTCCCATCATACTTAATTTATCATGTAAGATACCAACATTATCAGTATCACTTATTATATATTCTTTAGTACTTATGATATCTCCTGTATCCATACCTTTATCCATATACATAATAGTAATACCTGTTTTTTCTTCACCATCAATTAAAGCATGATGAAGTGGTGCTCCTCCACGTAATCTTGGTAATAAGGAAGCATGAACATTTATACAACCTAGACGAGGTTTATTTAAAATTATTTCAGGTATTATTTGACCATAAGCACAAGTAATTATAATATCAGCATCTGTATTTATAATTGGTTCATACTCAGTTCTAATTTTAGTAGGTTGATAAACTTTTATGTTATTTTCTAAAGCAAGTCTTTTAATAGGAGTCATTTCTAGTTCATGATGACGACCGACTTCTTTATCTGGTTGAGTAACAACCATAACAACATTAGTTTCTTCAATTAACATTTCTAAGATTGGAACAGCAAAGTCAGGTGTTCCCATGAAAATAACCTTTGTATTTTTCATTTATATCACCAAATTAATTATAACAAAAAATAGCGATAGTATCGCTATTTTTAACACATTTTGACATTATTTTTTATTTTCGTCTATTTTCACTTACTAATTCCATATCATCAGTAAGTTGTTTAATTCTTTCAATGATACGACGAGCTCTTATTTCTTCATCACTATATTGATGAATATTTAAATGATGTTCTAATTCTTCAATAGTTAAATTAGAAGTAAAGAAGGTTGTTTTATAATTATTCATACGTTTTTGTAAAATAGTTCCTAGTATTTCATCTCTACTCCATTCAGTTACTTTTTCAGCCCCAATATCATCTAATAATAATAGATCAACATTTTCTAAGTAATCAATTGTTTCACCCATTAAATCAAAATTAGTTTTTAAATCACGTAGTAATTCTGGAAAATAAATTATTTCACTAGTAATTCTTTTTTTAGCTAGTTCATTAAATAAAGCAGCGATTAGATAAGTTTTACCACTACCAAAATTACCATGAAGATATAAACCTTTAAATTGACCATTTTTATCATATGTATCATAGAAGTTTTTTAACCATTTAATAATAGGAACTCTTTTTTTATCTTTAACATCGATATCAGCCATACGAGCATTAGCAAGTTCATTTTCACGACTAGGTTTATTTTTAGCTTTTTCATCTTCTTCTTTTTGATAATGACATGGAACATAAGAAAATATTAAACCTGTTTCTTCTTTTTTAGGATAATAAACATGTCCTTCTAATCTATTTTGACAACATAATAAATTAGCACATTGTTCACAATTATTTAATTCTTTAATAGTATCTTCTAAAGAAGATGTATATTTCATAGCTTCTTCTTTAGGAATATTTAGTTTTTTAACTAAACCAACAAATTTTTTATCTTTACATGCATTAATAAAACTATCTTCTAAAGTTATTTTATCTAAGTTATTTAAGTTATTTTCTTTTTTCATCTTATCACCTAAAATCTTTTAATAAATCTTCTACTTCAGCAAGTTCTTGATCAGATATTTCTTCTTTACTTATTTGTTCATTAAACCATACTGGTTCTAAAGTAGAAACTTTTTTATTAGTTTTGTTTTCAATCTTTTTAATAATCTTTTTATTTTCTTTCTTAGCTAGTTCCATAGCTTCTTTAGCTGTTTCAATATTACATCTTTTCCATTGACTAGCAATTGTTTCAACATAAGCTTGTTGGAGTTTATTATTGTTTTTCTTTAGAACATAATCAATTAAAACATTTACAACTGCTTGATTAAATTCTTGATCAATCATTAAGTATTCAATTATTTTTAAATCATGAGGACTTGGTTTAGCACCTTTATTTTTAATACGTAAAAAATCATAAGGAGATGTATTTTCAAACATATAGATTATTTTACCTAAAGCACTATTATCACCTTCAGGACTTTTTAAGTATTCTGGTTGAGTACGATAGATAATTGTTGGTAGTTGACCACTATTATTATATTGATAATATTTACGAGCTGATTTACGTAATTCTTCTTTATCAAAGGTTCCTCTTTCAGTAATTGTTGTACGAAGTAATTCAATCATTTTTAAAGTATCTAAATTATATATAAAAGCCAACTGCTCAATTAAGTCTTTCATTTTTTTAGTAAGAATATTTTCTTTTATTAAACCTTTTGGCATAGAAGACATTAATAAATCAAAATCAATATTACTTTCTAATTTAACACCTAGTGTTTTCTTTTCTTTAGCATTAATTGCTTCATATGAAGAAATAGATTCATAAGTATTATTTAATTCTTTAGATATATCTTCGTAATCTTTTAAATCTATTTTAGGTAGTTCATATTCGGCTTTTAATAAATCATATTCTGTTTTACCTAAGTTACTATATAAAGTTATATTAAATATTGGGGATGCAAAGAATTCTTTAGGACTTAATGGTGAATATAATTCATAAACATATGAATTAGGTTCACCTTCTTTAAAATATGTTTTTAATAAACCTACTCCTTCTAAAGATTCACGTGCTAATCTAATTACTTCTAAGTTACTTTTCATAATAGTCATTAAATGATAATGAGTATAATCTTTACTTATTATATCTAGTAAAGTAATATCTCTTAGTAAAGTAAAATATAAACTTACAGCAATAGGACCTATTATTGGTTCATATAAAGAAATAATATTTTTTTTATCATCTTCAGTAATAATAGATTTATTAACTATAGTATAAGTATCTGCTGGTAATAGAGAAACGATTTTCATAGAACCTCACCCTTATTTGTATTATAAACTACCTTGTTTATATTTCCAAGTATAAGATATTAGAATAATTAAAAAAGAAGGATTAGCATCCTTCTTCTCCAGTACTACAATCGCTATTTAAGTATTTAGAAATTAATGAACTATAAGTATTAAATAATTCAGTAGTTTCTTCTTTAGTTAAATCTCTTAAAGCACCTTTGTCATCTTTAACATGACCATCAACAGTTCCAGCATGGAAACCTACTACTACGCCATTAACTACTGATACAACAGTAGGAGCTCCTAAACGTTTTTCACCAGTATTAACTTTTTTACCACTATCAGCAACTAGAACATAATCACTTAAATCATTAGCTAAAGAAGTTAAAACATCATAATAAGCATCTTCAGCATCTTTAGTTTTACGTGGTTTGTTTTTAGTATTTAGTGTCCATGTATCTCTAATATCTTTTTGAGGATCATCATCTGGTCTTACATTAACATAATAAATAGTATCTAAACTAGTTGATTCCATAGCATCTAATAAAACTGGAACAGCATTACGACACCAAGGACATGCTGCAAAACCAAAATAGATAACACCAGAACCAGAATCTAATATTTTAGCTGCTTCTTCTAGATTAATATATTTAACATTATTATTATCTAAAATAGTAATTTCTTTATTAGTTTGACCATTAGAACGAGTTGTTCCATTTAATTTTTCGTATTCTTCTTTAAAAGCTTTTTCATCTTCAGTTAGAACAACATCAGCTTTAGCTTTATTTTTATAATGTTGAACTGCTATGAAGCCACCTACAAAGACTACTAAGATTAAAATAGCTGCTAATAAAGTATGACCGTAATCATTCTTTTCTTGAACTAGTTTTGGAGTTGATTTCTTTGGAGTTACCTTTGGAGTTTCTTTCTTTTCTTCAACTTTCTTAGTTACACTTTTAGTTTCTTTCTTTGTTTCTGTTTTACTTTTTGTTGTTTTAGGGGCTGCTTTTTTAGAAGTAGCTTTACTTGTTTTTTTCTTTTCTTTTTCTTCTGCCATAATATAAACCTTCCTTACTAATTAATATAAGATTAATATCTTATTTTTTGGTAATCTACCTATATTTATTATAACATTAACTTAAAAATAGTAAACATTTTTTATTCTTGTTCCGTAAAAATATCACATGTTACTTTATCAAAAGTCATATTTTTACTACCGATAATAACATCTTTACTAAGAGTATCATCACATATTAAGATACTATAATCACTAAATTTTAAAATAGTTGAATTATCTTGATCATTTTGTAAGACTTCTAAAGGATTATTATATAAGTCTTCAAGATTTAATTTATTACTTGATAAAGCTGTTGCTATTTCATAATTATTATCAGGATATTTAATAATCATTTCTTCTAAACAATAAGAATATATTATTTTATCACCCCTATTATATAATAACTTTTTATCTTGACAAGTATTAGATTTAGTAACGGCGATACTAAAACCATTTAAATTAATATTACTTACTATTTTAGTTTCATCCATATATATAACATATTTACCATTATTATTTTCAAGATTCTTAATTAAACCAACTATAGTTATTTCATCATAAATATCATAATGATCTAATTCAGGAGTTTCTTTTTTAAAGAAAGCTCTTAAGGTTATATTATCAGCAAATGTTACATAACCATTAACAGTTATTGAACTATTTTCATATGGTTGCATTTCTAAGTAATTTTGACCTATCTTACGACTTATTTTACCTTTTATTTTTACATATTTATTTTTATAACTTGAATAATCAGAAACAACTGTATTTAAAAATGAATTAGATTCTATAACATCAATATCATCGGCATTACATAAATAACCATTTTGATAGAAAGGATCAACTATTAAATTTTTATAATCTTCTTTATCACATTGCCATATACGTAAACCAACGGCATTATATACTTTAATATTATTAGATCTAGTAACACTATAAGAAAAGACAGGAATTCTTTTAAAAGATATTGAAATTAAACCATCAACTAAAATAGATAAGAACAATAAAGTAATAAAAACGATAAGAATATTTAATGGACGAGGTTTTATTTTATATAGAATATTAATAGATAATAGAATAATAGCTAGTAACCACATAATTGGTCTTATAGCTGTAAATTCATTAACCATTAGAACTAAGATAATAATTATTATACTTATTAGTAAAGATATATAGTTAAATTTTGATTTTGGCTTTTTTTTATTTGATTTTGTTTTTGTCATATTATTTACTCCCTATTATTAGTATAATAAAAATCATAAAAAAAAGCCATAAATATTTATCATTTATAGCTTTTTTTATTGTTTAACTAAAACTAGTTAATTGCGTCTTTAAGTTTGCTTCCAGCTTTGAATGAAGCAACATTTTTAGCAGGGATTTTAATAGCAGCTTTAGTTAATGGGTTGATACCTTCTCTAGCAGCTCTTTTTTTAGAACTGAATGTACCAAATCCAACTAGAGCAACTTTTCCTTCTTTTTTAAGACCAGAAGTAATTCCTTCTAATGTTGCGTCAAGTGCACGAGCAGCATCTGCTTTTGTTAAGCCAGCTTTAGCTGCAACAAATTCTACTAATTCTTGTTTTCCCATATTTTTTTACCTCCCAATAAAATTTATATGTTGCAAGGTATTACCCTTACATATTAAAAATATCAAAAATACAAATTTAAATCAAGATTAAAACGTTTATTTTCTATAAAAAACTGCATTTTTACATCAAAAATAAAAAATATTAGTGTAAAATACTAATATTTTTATTCATTTTCGGGATTTTCTGTTGGGGTTTCAGGATTAGTTTCTGATGGTGTTTGAACCTCTTCAGTTGGATTTTCTGGGACAGGGATTGGATCAGGTGTTGGTTCAGGCGTTGTTGGAGGAGTGAAATTTAAGATACCATCAAAGACACCAAAGATATTACTATACATATTTAAGACACTAATTGCTTTAGATGATTCATCAGCATAAGATGTAGAACCAACTAGTTCAGTAACTACAGATTCATACTTAGATTTAGTATCTTCACTTTGATAAATAATAGTAACTCCTAATAATAAGTTAGAACCACCATTAATAAAATATATTTGAACTGGTAAATCATTAAAACGACAATTAATTAAGTAAGCATCTTTAGCACTTATTTTAGTTTCAACTACTGATTTTTCTTTATAAGCTGAATTACGATCTAAGTATTGTTCTATCATTGATTTATTAATACTACTAATATTACTATTACTATGAGTAAATCTTATAAATAAAGAATCAGATTCATTAGATAAAATAACATTTTGACCATCTTCATTAACAGACCAGTTTTTATCTATATCAAATCTATAACCATTAGAAATAACAGATGCTATTTCAGAAGTATTTTTATTCTTATCATTAGGGTTTTCTATTGGTTTATTTAAAAATTTAAAACCAAATACACCAACAACAGCAACGATAATTAGTAATCCTAAGATAACTAAAACATTTTTATTTATTTTAAAACTAACTTTTTTCTTAGTTTTAGTATGCTCTTTTACTTCCTTAGTAGGTGTTACTTCTACTTGAGGAGTTTGAGTAACTGAAGCTACTGGTGTAACTTCTGGAACTGGAGTTTCAACTACAGGAGTTGTAGGAGCAACTTGGGCAACTGGTGTAGGAGTTGCTACTTCAACAGGTGCAGCAGGGGCTTCGGCTGGTGCTTCAGTAACTGGTTGTGGTACTGGAGCAGCAACATTTTGCGACATAGGATTTGCTACACTATTAACCATAACTTCAGCAGTTTTATTTTCACTTACACTAGGATTTTGTTCTATATTAGTACCACAAATAGGACAAGTACTTACTCCTACTTGTAGAGGATTTCCACATTTTGGGCAATTATTCATCTATACATAGCCTCCTATTATAGATTAATTATAATATATAATATGAAAAAAAGCCATAGTAAACTATATGACTATGGCGATTAAATTATTAGAACCTTTATTAACTATCTTAGTAATAGTTTGAGATAATTTATACCTAGTTGCTTCTGGAACAACTGATAATTTAGCTTGAATTCCTTCCTTAACTATAACATCTAAACTACGACCAAATATCTCACTACGCCAGATATTAGTTGGATCTGTTTCATAATCTTTCATTAAATAATTAATTAATTCTTTACTTTGTAATTCACTACCTATAATAGGTTCAAAGACACTTACGACATCTGCTTTAATAATATGATATGAAGAAGCTGTTGCTTTTAATTTAACACCAAATCTACTACCCTGTTTAATTATTTCAGGAGTATCTAATTGCATATCTTTTAAAGTTGGATAAACAATACCATACCCTGTTTGTTTAGCAGTTTTTAAAGCTGTTTTAATAATTTCAGTTTCTTCTTTTGTTTCTTTATAAGAACTAAATATTTTTAACATACCAGCTTTAGTATTTACTGTATCCCCCATCATTTCATTTAAGACTTCATTATATAGAGAATCATCACTATCTAAATTAATATTTACGATACCTGTAGATGTATCTACATTACTTATATAAGCTTTAGAAATATATTTACTATCTTTAAAATATTCTAAGATATTATCAACATCTTTTAATTTATTTACTTTTAAAGTACTTGATTTTATTTTAGTTAAGTATTCTTCTTTAACAGGATTAGTATTACTTAAGATATGAACCCATTCCGGCAGACGGATTTGGATATCTAGGACTGGGAATTCATATAAAGCAGATTTTAAGATATCATAGATTTCATATTCAGTCATAGATTCAACACTAATTGGTAAGACTGGGACATTATGTTCTTCTTTTAATTTACGAGCTAGTTCTTTAGTATTAAAGTCTTCTGGATGACTAGTGTTTAAAACTACAATGAATGGTTTATTTATTTCTTTTAATTCACTGATTACTTTAGTTTCAGCTTCAATATAGTTTTCACGAGCTATTTCACCAAAGGAACCATCAGATGTTACTACTATACCAATTGTAGCATGATCTTTAATTACTTTTTCAGTTCCTATTTCTGCTGCTGTTTCAAAGTTAACTGGTTCTTTAAACCATGGTGTTAAGACCATACGAGGATTACCATTTTCATCTTCATAACCATTTGAACCAGGTATGATATAACCTACACAATCAATTAATTTAATATTAGTTTCAAATTCTTCAACTTTTATTTTAGCTCCATTTGAAGGAACAAATTTAGGTTCGGTAGTCATAATTGTTTTACCTTGAGCACTTTGAGGCATTTCATCTAAACAATGTTTCTTTTCATATTCATCAGTTATATTAGGAACAACTAAATTTTCAATAAATCTTTTAATAAAAGTTGATTTACCTGTTCTAACAGCTCCTACTACACCTAAATATATTTCACCATTACCCCTCTTAGAAATAGATTCTATTATCTTGTTATCTTTCAAATATAACACCCCTATCATTTCTAATTAAGTTTATGGAAATAATTTTATTTTTAGAACAAAAAAAATAAAGAATAATTAATCTTTGATTTGATAGAAAATTATTTTAAATTTTTATTTAGTATGATATACTAATTTATAGTAGAAAGGTGTGTTTAGTATGGATAAGAATACTAAGACAACTAATGATAATAATATTCATATTGAGCAAGTTAATTCTACTCCTAAGTTAAATGATTTAGAAAGACAAGAATTACTTAACTATGTTAATCAAGAAAAAGAAGAAAAACTTAGTAAAACACAACAATTTAAAGCTTTAAATGCTAAAGCTTTAAATAAAGATGATAATAATATAAAAATCAAAACTAAAAATAATAAAAAAGAAGATTTATCTAAGACTAATTTATTTAAGATACTTAATTCTAAGAATAATACTCAAGATATAGAGTTACCTAAGAAATCGATAAGTCTTGGAGAAACTATTAGAATTAAAATAAGTGATTTAAGAGCTAAAGTAGATGAAAAAAATGAATTACCTAATCTTAAAAGAAAGAAATCACTTTATGATACAGTTGTTATAAAATTAGATGATTTAATAAATAATCGTAAAGCTTTAAAGACTTATAAATCTAATAAAGTAACTAATATAGAAAATGCTAAGATAGATAATAAACATCATCTTTTTAAACCACGTAATATTTTAAAAATGAAAGATATTAAGATAAATGTTGATAGTGAAGAATTTGGTCGTCAACTATATAACTTAAATAAATTGGCTTTAATTAATTTAAGTAATAGTAAGAAGACTAAAGTAAGAAAAAGTATTTCTAATATACGTATTGGTAAGATAGAAAAAATTAATATTAATAAAAATAATTATTTAAAATATCAAACACAATTAAATGCTTTTGCAATTAATAAACTTTATTATAAATTTGCTCCTAAAGAGACAAAGAAATATAAGATTTATAAATATAGTGTTATTTTATCTAGTATAGTCTTTTTTATGACAAATGTTGCTATTATTAATTGGTTTGTTCAAGGTATGCAAATTACTAGTATAAGTAATGGTTTAAGTGAAGACATTTCAATCGAAACAGTACCTAATGAAGGAGAAATATATAATATATTACCAGAAGAAACTCCTGAAGTTGGTGATATTACCGAAGAAGAAAGTAAAAAAAATGATAAATTTGCTTTATATTGGAAATATGTAAATACACCATTATCTTCTGTAGATTTTACAGATTTATTAAAACAAAATAAAGATACTGTAGGTTGGTTAATAGTTAATAATACTAAAGTTAATTATCCAGTGGTACAATCTAATGATAATAGTTATTATTTAAGTCATGCTTATGATAAATCTAAAAATATAGCTGGTTGGATATTTGCTGATTTTAGAGATAATTTTGATAATTTTAATAATAATATGGTTATTTATGGACATGGTCGTAAAGATAATTTAATGTTTGGTTCTTTAGGTAAAGTTCTTAATAAGAATTGGTATACTAATAAAGATAATCAATTAATTCAATTATCTACTGTTAAATATAATACGATGTGGCAAATATTTGCGATATATAAGATAAAAGCTGAATCTTATTATATTACGACTGATTTTAGTAGTGATGAATCTTTTGAAAAGTTCTTACAAACGATGAAAAGTCGTAGTATTTATGATTTTGGAATAGATGTAAATAAAGATGATAAGATACTTACTTTATCTACTTGTTATAATACTAATGGTATTAGAATAGTAGTTCAAGCTAAGTTAGTTAAGATTCAAGAAAGATAAAAAAAGAGTTCAATTAAAATTGAACTTTTTTTATGATAAACCAATTATTTCACCATTTTTTAAATGAATCTTTTCATAGTTAGGTTCTTTTGGTAAACCAGGCATTGTTATAATACTTCCTAAGTATATAGTAATAAAACCTGCTCCATTATATAATTTAATGTTTTTAACAGTTACAGTATAATCTTTTGGAGCACCTAGGACATCTTTATTATCAGAGATTGAATATTGAGTTTTAGCTACACAAATAGGTAGTTTATCTAGTTTATTCTTTTCTAATAATTTAATAGTATCTAAAGCTTCTTTACTATAGTTAATAGTACCTGCCTGATAGATGTCTTTAACTATTTTAGTTATTTTATCTTGTAGTTTAAGATCTAAACTATATAGTTCATGATAAGGTTTAGTTTTTTTACTAGTCATTTGGACTATTTGGTTAGCTAAATCTACTGCTCCTACTCCACCATCTTTATAAGCTGTTGACATAGTAAAACGATAACCTAATTTAGTAACATATTCTTTAACATAATTAATGTCTTCATCTTGATCATTATCATATTTATTTAAACAAATAATTAAGTTATTAGTTATATTTTTCATTATATTGATATGAGTTTCTAAGTTAGATATACCTTTAGTTATATCATTTTCGCCATTATATTTTAAAGCTTTAATTGTAGTTACTAAAACAGTAGCGTCAGGATTTAATTTATTTAAACGACATTTAATATCATAGAATTTTAATGCTCCTAAATCACTACCAAAACCGGCTTCTGTTACAACATAATCACTTAGTTTTAAAGATGTCTTAGTAGCTATAACACTTGAACAACCATGAGCTATATTAGCAAATGGTCCACCATGAATAATAACTGGATTATGTTCTAAGGTTTGAACTAAATTTGGTTTAATAGCATCTTTTAATAATACTAGTAAAGAACCAGTAATATTTAAATCTTTAGTAAATAGAGGTTTACCTTTTTTATCAAAACCTATTAAGATACGATCTAGTTTTATTTCTAAATCTTTAAGATCTTTAGCTAGACATAAAATAGCCATTATTTCACTAGCTGCTGTTATATCAAATTTTTCATGACGATTATAGTTTTTACTATTAATAGTTATGTCTTTTAAAGCACGATCATTTACATCTAAGCAACGATTAAAAACTACTCTATTTTCATCGATATTAAGTTTATTTCCTTGAAAGATATGATTATCGATAGCTGCACAAATTAAGTTATTTGCAGCTGTTATAGCATGAAAATCACCAGTAAAGTTTAAGTTAATGTCTTCCATAGGTATTACTTGGGAATGACCTCCTCCAGTAGCTCCACCTTTAATACCAAAAACAGGACCTAATGAAGGCTCTCTTAAAGATGCGATAGCATTATATCCTTCATGACATAAAGCATCTAATAAACCTATAGATACAGTTGTTTTTCCTTCACCAAATGGTGTTGGTGATGTTGCTGTAACTAATATTAATTTACCCTTTTTATTACCTTTTACTTCTTCATAATTGATTTTAGCTTTGTAATTACCATATAGTTCTAAGTTATCAGTTAAATTTAACTTAGTAGCTATATCAATTATTTTAGAAGGTTTAACACTATGTGCTATTTCAATATCTGTCATTTTATCACCTCTAGATTAGTATATAATAATTAAAACATTTTATCTACTCTTTTTGGTACTTTGTCTTTAAGAATAGTTTCAATTATTTTATCTTCTTTTTCTTTAGATACACTTTTACCAGTTAAATTAGATAAAGTATTAATTACTTCTCTTAAAGTATTTTCATCTTTTAAATTACCTTGTTGTAATTTAGTAGCTAAAGATATAATAGTATCTTTATCTACTTTAGTTTTCTTTTCAACTTTAGAAAAGAATTTATCATCAAAATTCATATTATCACCTAATATATTCTATGAATAAGGTATATTTTAAGATACTTAGGTAATAATATTAATGGTGATAGAATGGAAGAAAATATTTATTATAATCAGAAAATAGATTGTTGTGTTACAGATTGTGTTCATTGTGAAAATGGACGTACTTGTAATTTAAGTAAAATTCAAATTACAAAAGATATAAGAAACGAAAATTCAATGTATAATACTATATGTCAAAGTTATGAAGAAGAAAAATAGTTATTCTTCTTTTTTATATACTCTATAAATGTAATTGTGCTATATTATAAGCAAGAGGATGACACTATGGATAAATATATAGATTTTATAAAAAAAAGAAAGTTATTATTCTTAGGAATAGGTTTAATTTTTATTATAAGTATATTATGTATTATAAGTAGTTTATTATTTAGAAAGACAACTTTTAAAATAGAAAATGAAGTTATTAAAGAAAATAATACTAATTATAATGTTATAATTAACTACCCTGTTTTTAATAATAAAAAAGTTAATAAAAAGATTAATAATATTATAGAAAGTGAAGCTAAAGATTTTAAAGAAAAAGTAGATAATAAAAGTTCTAGTAATGAGTTAACTATTAATTATAATTATACTGTTAAAGATAATATTTATTCCGTTCAAATAAGAACTTATTCTTATACAGGAATTAATAATGATTATTATAATAAAGAAGAAATGATTTATATAAATAGTGATAATAAAGAATTAATGATAAGTGATTTAGTAAATGATGAAATATATAAAGTAATAGAAAGTAAATGTTATGATTATTTAGTAAATAATAAGGAAGAATATAATCTTTATGAAGAAGATAAATTAAAAGATATTTTAAGTAATGTCAAAGATTTAGTTTTATTATCTTTTAGTGAAAATGAGTTATTTGTTATTATACCTCCTTATAAAGTTGGTAATTATGAAAAAGATATTAATATTAAAATAGATTATCAAGAGTTAAAAGATTATGTTAATAGTGAATATATTAAGATAGAAATAAATAATGAAGTAGAAGATGTTTATAGTAGTGATAATAAAATAAGAGATAAAAAGTTTTTTGAAGGCAAGAAGTTATTAGCTATTACATTTGATGATGGTCCTAATTATAAGGTAACTAATGGTTTATTAGATGAACTTGAAAAAAGAAATGCTAGAGTATCATTTTTCTTAGTTGGTGATAGAGCTGAAAAACAAGGTGAATTAGTTAAGAAAATGTATGATAAAGGACATTCTATAGGATCACATTCTTATGATCATAAAAGATTAACTAAGTTAAAGGATGAACAATTAGATATAGAGATTAATACTACTAATCAAATATTAAAAGATATTATAGGTGAAGATATTAAGTATTTAAGACCTCCTTATGGCAGTTATGATAAAAATTTATTAAATAAGATTAATATGAGTTTTATTTTATGGAATGTTGATACAGAAGATTGGCAAAGTCGTGATACACAAAAAGTATGTGATAGTATTGTAAGTCATGCTCAAGATGGAAATATTATATTATTACATGATTTATATCAAACTTCAGTAGATGGGGCTTTATGTGCAATAGATATTTTAGAAAAAGAAGATTTTGCTTTTGTATCATTAGATGAAATGGTTGAATATAAAAATATTGATATTAAAACTAATACTGCTTACAGGTATTTTAAGTAAAAAAGAAGGCTAACATGTGTTAGCCTTTTAAATATTGGATTCGATATCCAGAATAATCTCTTTTACCACAATCACGACCAGATGTCATAAAACGGGAACCAGAAGTATCCATTCTTTCTAAACGTCCATCCCAACTATCAATGATTAATAAGTCTTGTTCAGTTATATTAGAAGCACTTGTTACACGAGAGTTAAATCCTACTACTGTAACAAAGTGTCTTGATGTACCTGCTTTATTACCATTTACTTGAAGAATAACAGGATGACCATTAATTAATTCATTATATACTTTAGATAAAACATCTTGTTTACTATCGTTGATATAAGTAGTAAAATGCCCTGCTCCGGTATAATTAAGACCATCTTCAGCAGTATATGAAGTATTAGCAGTATATAAACCCCAAGCATGAGTATAAGCAAATCCTAAACATTTATCTGAATATCTAGAAGTATCTTTATTTTGAGCTATTTGACGACTAGCTATAAATTTAACATAGTCATTAACACTCATCGAAGTATTAACTACTTTAAATGAAGTTCCACTTACGTTATAATCAACCATTCCACCAGTACTACCAGATGGATTATAACTACCATTACCACCATTATTACCATTACCACCGATATTAGGTTCTGGTCTAGTATTAGGTTCTAACTCAACAACTGTACAATAACCATTTTCGTAATGACCATTTTTAGCTTTACAAGCTTGAATCAATTCATTTTCATTAGCTTTTATTTCAGCTCTAGAAATACGAGTTAATAGATCTACAACATCATCTTCACGAGCAAACGAAGTTATTTTAGCAACAGCATTTTGAGCACGAGTAACATTTGATTTAGTAGGACTTGCTTCAAGACTTTGAACAGCTGTAATAGCTTCTGAAATAGTTTCATAATATTTAACATTTTCAGGAGTAGCATTATTTATACAAATAGTTAATTCATCAAAGTTTTCTTCAACTAAAGAAAAAGTAAAAGTTAAGATAGAAGGTAATAAAAAGATTACTAAACCAGCTATAACTTTTTTAAAAGAAGCAGTTAATGTAGCTTTAAGTTCATCTTCTTTACCAGATACTACTACTTTACCTAATTTAAAGATAATAGTTATTATTATAATAATTGGGACAGCTATACATATTAAGTTAAAAGCATATCTTAAGATTAAGATAGTTCTTAAAAAACCAGCTGTTTCACATAAGTTATTTAAATTCATAAAAACACTTCCTATACTTGTAAAGGATTATTATCTATTTCAATATTAACTTTTAAATTATTCATATATAGTTCATCTAATTCTTTTAATACTAAAAATAGTTTTGAATCTTTTTTATATTTAATGATTATTTGAAAACGATAGATATTATTTATTTTAAACATTGAGGCAGTTGTAGGTCCTAAGATTATGGTATTACTATCTAAGTTTTTAGTTAGATAGTTTTTTACTTTAGTTATTTCTTTAGAAGCTAATTCATAATCTTTTGAAGCTATTTTTAAACTGACTAAGAAATAATATGGCGGATAATCAAGTTTATGGCGATTACTCATTTCATAGTTATAAAATTTCATATAGTCATGATTAGAAACACATTTTAATGTAAAGTTATCAGGATTCATTGTTTGAATAATTACTTCACCAGGTATTTTACTACGTCCTGCTCTTCCGGCTACTTGGGATAGTAAGGAGAAAGTTCTCTCTCCACTACGAAAGTCAGGTATATTTAAGGTAGCATCAGCATTTATAACACCAACTAAAGTAACTAAAGGAAAATCTAATCCTTTAGAAATCATTTGTGTACCTAGTAAGATATCATATTCATGTTTTTTAAAACGATTTATGATATCTTCATGAGAACCTTTGTTACGAGTAGTATCGGCATCCATACGGATTACTCTAGCACTTGGCATTATCTTATTTATTTCTTGTTCTAATTTTTCTGTACCCAAGCCATAATCTGCTAAAGACTTTTCATGGCAGCTAGGACATGTATCATTTTTTATAACGGTATAACCACAATAATGGCATCGTAAGTTATTACTTGTTTTATGATAAGTTAAGGTTATGTCACAATGAGGGCATTTATATGTATAACCACAAGCACGACAAGTAACAAATGTTGAGTAACCGCGACGATTTAATAAAAGAATAATTTGTTCTTTTTTATTTAAACGATCAAATATTTTATTTTTTAAAGATGATGATAAGATAGTATTTCTTTTTTTCATTTCTTCGGTCATATCAACTATTTCTACTTTAGGTAGAACAGATGAACCAATACGATTTGGCATACTTAGGTATTTATAAACACCTTTTTGAGCACGAGCCATAGTTTCTAAAGAAGGAGTTGCACTACCTAAAACTAAAGGTATTTTATGATAATGACTACGGAATGCAGCCATATCTAATGCATGATAACGAGGGTTAGTATCTTGTTTATAGGTTTCTGAATGTTCTTCATCGATAATAATAACTCCAAGATTTTGTAAAGGCGTAAATATAGCACTACGTGTACCAATAACAATATGAACTTCTCCTCTTAGTATTTTTAAGTATTCATCATATTTTTCACCATCAGATAAAGCACTATGAAATATGGCGACATCACTACCAAAGCGATTATAAAAGTTGTTAATAATTTGAGTAGTTAAAGATATTTCAGGAACAAGCATTATAGCTGTTTTATTTTGTTTAACTACTTTTTCAATCAATTGCATATAAACTTCAGTTTTACCTGAACCAGTAACACCATGTAAAAGATAAGTATTTTCTTCATTTAAAGTAATACTATTTAAAGCTTTTTTTTGATCAGGAGATAAAACAGCTTTTTTATCAGTTATCTTTTGATTAGTTAAACGATATATTTGTTCTTTAGTTTCTTTTATTAAGTTAAGATTAAGTAATTGTTTAGTAACATAAGAATCATATGTGTTTTTAAGTACTTTAGGAGTTTTAAGTAAAGTATTAAGTATTTCAATTTGTTTTTTACGACGTGGATTATTAACTATATACTCGTTTATATCCATTTCATTTTGATTAAGTTCTATATAAGTTAAATACTTAGAATAATCTGTTTTTTGGGTTTTAACTTTTAAGGAACTTGGTAACATTGTTTGATAAGCAGATATCTTAGTACATAGTGTTTTACTTTGTAAGTATTCTCCTAAAGACATTAATTCTTGATTTAATACTAAGTATTTATCTACTAAACTATCTATTTCTTTTAAAGCAAAAGTATCTTCATATGTATCTTTAATATTAGTTACAAAACCATTTATTATTTTATTACCAAATGGTACTAATACTTTGATTCCTATTTTAATATCATTTTTTAAGTTATCAGGAATTTTATACGTAAAAGTTTTATCTATTGCTTTAGCACTATATTCAATTAAAACTTCAGCATACATATAATCACCCTTGCCTTGATTATATCATAATTGAACAAAGAAAAGGAACTAATATTATTAGTCCCTTTTCTTTAAAGTGTGGCACTATAATTGGTGCAGTATCACTTTACCCTTTTTTCTTTTTTTGTTAGATTAAACTAACTATAGAGATTGTTTACTGCTACTTCTCTATATTTTAATTATACATCTTTACATTTTAATTTTGTCAATAAAATGTATGCATTTACAGAATTATATGTAAAATAAAAAGTAGACTATGTCTACTTATATCCTATTTATGATTACGATAAGTTCCCCACCATTTTGGTACTAGTTGTCTTAATTTAATTATTTTTTCTTTATTGATATCAACTAAGATATCGATATCACCAAACTCGGGATTTAATTCTAATAAATATTCTAGGGAACTATCTGAAGGTAAGATAATCTCTTCTAATTCATTTAACATGACCATTTTTTTAATAATATATTCTTGATCATTAAACATGGTAATAACAGCACTCTTTTCAGCACTACAACTAATTATAGAATTAGAAGCAATATTACTACCCGCATATATTTTGTTGTTACTTCCTAAGATGGCACAAGATGTATTACCAGAAGTAAAGAAGATAGAGACTTCTTTAGCATTTAGTTTATTTTTAGCTTCTTTATATAAATCTAACCATACTTTTTCCATACAACACCTTCTTTAATTATGTATGATAGCATAGGTTCAAATTTTTTACAAATGGATTAAAGAGTTTTGCTATACTCTTTAGTTATATAAACTGAGTATAATTCATCATCTATGTAATTAAGAACAGTAAAACCAATAGTGAATTTTTCTATTTTTTTAAAGTCTTTTTTAGGAACAGTAATATATAATAATTTTTCAGCACCATGATATATTTCATTACTAAAAGATTTAACGTCATATATTTCATCATTAATAACTAATTTTTTAACAGTTAAGACTTGTGTACGATTAGCAGTATCATTTAAGTAATCAAAGTAAATATAGGAATTATCTTTATCTTCTGTTACTTGATAAAAACTTATAATACTTTGTTTATTGTTTTCAAATTCAATTAAACCTTCTAATTTATTTTCATTTAATAAAAGATTATTAACGACTAAGTTATAACGGACAGCTTTACCTGGTCCATCTTCTGTATCGATACGAATGTATAAAGTTAAATTAGCAAAATTCTTAATATTTACAATATCTAGTTCAGTTTGTTTAACATGAACATTTTTCTTCATTGTTTGGCCAGCAGGAACTTTTTCTGTAAAATTAGCAGTTGTATCATATTTATCTACTAAGACTTTTTCTAAAGTAAAAGTAACATCCCCATTATAATTAGTATATATAAGATCAAAAGTAAATCCTTGGTCATTTTGAACTAAGTTATCAGCAATAAGAGTTATACCGCGATCTTCAATTACTTTATAATTATTTAATTTAGGTTTAGCTAGTTCTTCTCGTTCACTAGATTGTTTATCTTTATCTTTTTTAGAACTAGGTGAATTATCATCATCTTTATTATCCCATGGTAAAGATAATGACCAATCTATACTGTCACGATTCTTATATAATAAGAAACCACCAACACCAAAAATAACTATAGCTAGAACAATGACAAGAAAAAGACCTACGTGATTAGTAGCGTTTTTCTCCATACGAACTAAACTACGTTCATAGGCATCAATATTCTTTTTCATAATATCGCCCCTATCTTATATTAATATTATAACATATTCCTTTTTAAATTATGGAACTTATTTATATTTTAAGATATAATCATAATATGGAGAGAGTTATGAAATATATAGTATATCTTATAATATGTTTTAGTTTATTAATAAATACTTGCTTAGCAAAGCAAGAAATAGAAGTAAATAATAAATTAATTTCATTTAATAAAATAGATAATTTTAATTTACAAAGTTTTACTATTGCTAAGAATAATTTATTTATAGTATTAGTTGGTAATGAAGATAAGGACTCTATTATAAAAGTATATAATTTAGATACCTTAAAAGAAATTAAGTCTTTTAAATTTCAAAGTTTAGGACACGCTAATGGAATTACATATAATTCTAAAACAAATAAAATATATGTTTTAGGTAGTGGTGGTGATGATACAATCTTTTCTTTTGATGGTAGTACTTTTGAATATATAGATTCTTTTAAAATAAATATTCCAGCTAGGAGTATTACTTATGTAGAAGATGAAGATATTTATTTAGTTAGATCTTTTATAAATGGATATATTCTTAATAATAAGTTTGAATATAATATTAAGTATCCTTTTATAATAGGTTTAAATGCTAATAGTAATGTAGCAAGACAAGATTGGACTTATTATAATAAGTATTTGTATTATGCTACTTGGTCATGGATTCGTTTAGGGGGAGATGGTTCTAATAAGATTTATGTATATGATTTAAATGGTAAATTTATAGATAGTTTATATATAAATAATAGTATTGGAGAGATAGAAGATATTGGTTTTTATAATAATAAAATGATATTAGGTTTTAACGGATATGATGATAATATTAATTTTTATTTTGAAGATATAGTTAATTTTAAAGAAAAAGAGATAGTTGAAGAAGTTAAAGATAATAAGAAACCTAGTTATATTAAATATATTATAGGTAGTATAAGTATTTTAGTAATAGTTAGTATAATATTTATATTAAAGAAAAAGAAAAAGCTGTAATTATACAGCTTTCAGACTGTTGACAAATAGGTAAATATTTTTACTTATTTGTCTTTTTTTTATAAAAAAGTATAATCTAGAGTAT
>CANQOR010000013.1 GCA_947625535.1 uncultured Bacilli bacterium | reverse complement strand
TTTTTCTATATGTTTTTATTGCAAGATTTATTTTCATTTCTTTTTTATTAACTGAAATTTAACTTTTCAATTGAAGATTTATAATTTTTCTATCTTTATCAATTCCTTTATGTTATAATTTATAATAGTAAATATAATATAGAAAGAAGTGATTTTAAGTGAATAATCAAAATGATAACTTAAAAGAAAATCCTAATAATACGACGCCGGTTCCTAACCCACAAAGTACTTCAAATCCAGTTAGTGAACCACAAATTATTGAAAATATTAACACTATTAAACCGCAAGTAATTGAAAATACTGTAACTGCAAGTCCTGAACCAACAGTTACACCAGTGGCTCCTGAAGCCCCTACACCAGTAGTTACACCAGTGGCTGCTGCTCCTACAGAAACCTCTGCTCCAACACCAGCGCCTGCTCCTGTAACTCCTGCTCCAGCTAAAGAACCTGTAGCACCTACTACTCCGGTCGCACCTGCTACACCTCCTGAACCTGTAACAACTCCTGAACCAGTTCCAGTTGCAACTCCAAATCCTGAAGCACCTGCTACTCCTGCTACACCTGTAACACCAGTTGCACCTGTAACACCTGCTACTCCTGCACCTGCAACTCCAGCAACACCTCTAAATGTTCCACCAAATGCTACATTTGGACCAAGCGGACCTATCGGACCAAGCAACGATTTAACTAACATTGGTTTTGTTGCTAACGCTGCTCCACTTCCTAAAAAGAAAAATAAAGGTTTAATAGTTGCCATCTCTTTAGTTATTTTAATTGGTTTATGTGCTGTTGGATACTTCGTCGTATATCCATATGTAAAAAGAACTTACTTAGATGATCCTAAAAACGTTTATACTGAAACTATAGAAGGAACATTCAAAAAAATAAATGCTTCTATTCAAAACGTTGTTCATGAAAAAGCAATTTATGATATTGAATTAAGTTTAGATTCTAATATTCAAGGCTTAACTGATTTTTCTGGATATAAATATGGTCTTAACTTTGGAATAGATCCTGATAAAAAAGATATCCAATTAGGTTACTCAGTTAAAGATTCTCAAAATGTTGAATATAGTGCTTACCAATATATTAAAAATGGTAATGCTTATGAAAGATTCTCTACATATCGTGATAATGAAGGTCGTATTGGTTTAATTTACTTAGGTGCTGCTAATTTAGAAGGTAGCGATGAACTATTTACATCATTTAAACAATTACTTGATTACTCTCAAAATTTAAATGATGACGAATTAACTTACTTAACTGATAAAATATCTAGTACATTAATTAATAGTATAGATACAAGTAAACTATCTAAAGAAGAAGCAAGTATTACTTTTAATGGTGAAACCTTAAAAGTTATGAATAATAAATATACTTTAGATTATGATAACCTAACAAGAACAGCTAAATATATTGAAGATGAACTTAAAAAAGATGATAAATTTATTGATATCTTAGTTAAATTAATGAATTCTGATAAAGAAAGTATTACTAATATCTTATCATTCAGTGAAAAAATTAATGATGATGATGAAACTAAAGAAAGAGTTTTATATATTAATGTTTATACTCAAGGATTAGCAAATGATATTATAGGTTATAGCCTTACAGAAGCTAAAAGTGATGATGAACTACACTACTATTTCGATAAAGTTGGTAACTTTGAAGTTTACTTATTCTCTAAAGATGAAGATGAAGAAACTGGTAAAACAGTTGACAATAAAGTAGAAATAACTGGTCAAAAAGGTAGTGAAGGAACTAATGTAACTGTCAAATATAATGGCGAAGACTTATTAATCTTAAACGTATCAAAATGGGATGAAAATAACATCGAATTTACATATACTATCAAAGATGCTGATGAAGGCGATATTGGTGGTAGTTTCAAATATAATAAAGATTTAAATGATGAAAGACTTAAAATTAACTTAGAATTCTCTATTGAACTTAAAAAAGAATATTTAAAACTAGGTCTTAAATTTGAAGAAGATTGGACTAGTGAAGTAGCTAATATTAACACTAATACTGCTAGTCAGTTAAGTACTACTGAAATAGCTGCTATTGAACAAAAATTCCAAACAGAATTTATGAAAACACCTATTGGTATCTTACTTCAAACCGATTCTGGTTTATATAGTCCAGATGTAAATGATTATTATAATAGTAAAGATATTACTACTGAAACAGATAATGTAAACGTCGTTGTTACCGAAGATAACAATACAATATAAAAGGAATTACCGATTTGGTAATTCCTTTTTATTTACTTTTCTTTTTATCCTTTTCTTCTTTTTTAGATTCTTTCTTAGAATCTTTTTTATCTTCATCTTTTCTTACTGGTTTTGGAAGAGCTGCTTTACGAGATAAGTTCAAACGATTACGATTATCGTATCCTTCTGCTTTAACAATAATTTCATCTCCTACTTTAAACATATCTTTAGGATTTTCTACTCTTTCCCAAGCAAGTTGTGATACATGGCACATTCCTTCACAACCTGGCCATAATTCAACAAAACATCCAAAGTCTTCAACTTTAACAACTTTACCAGTATATACTTTACCTTCTTCTACTTCACGAGCGACATTCATAATCATCTCTTTTGTCGCTTCGATAATATCTTTATCTTGATGATAAATTAAAACTGTACCATCATCTTGAAGATCTACTTTAACAGCATTTATATCATTTACAGATGTTACATGAGAAGCTTCTAAGATAATCTTAGTAATCATATCTCCACCTTTACCAATAACATCTTTTATCTTATCAGGATTAATATGTAATATTTCTATCTTAGGTGCATACTTAGATAATTCTTTACGAGGTTCTGGAATAACACTTTCCATTAAATCTAATATTTCCATACGTGCTTCTTTAGCTTGAGCTAAAGCTTCTTTTAAAATCTTTTCTGTAACACCTTTAATTTTTATATCCATTTGTAATGCTGTAATACCTTTTCTAGTACCAGCTACTTTAAAGTCCATATCACCCATATGGTCTTCTAAACCTTGAATATCAGTTAATACTGTATATTTTTTACCATCTTCTGAAGTAATAAGACCCATTGCAATACCAGCAACTGGAGCTTTAATAGGTACACCAGCAGCCATTAAACTTAAACAACCTGCACAAATAGTTGCTTGTGAAGAAGAACCATTACTTTCAAGTATTTCAGATACTACACGAACTGTATATGGGAATTCTTTTTCATCTGGCATTACTTGTAATAAAGCTCTTTCACCTAAAGCACCATGTCCTATTTCTCTACGTCCAGGTGAACCATAACGACCTACTTCACCAACTGAAAATTGTGGGAAATTATAATGTAACATAAATCTTTTTGAATCTTCTAATCCTAAACCATCTAAAATTTGGTTTTCTTCTAAAGAACCTAATGTAGTTGTTGCTAAAGCTTGTGTTTCACCTCTTGTAAAGACTGCTGAGCCATGTGTTCTTGGTAATAAATCAATCATTGCTGATAATGGACGAATTTCTTTCATACCACGACCATCAATTCTCTTTTTATCTTTATTAACAATACGACGAACTACTAAACCTTCTATACTATCAACAACTTTTTTAACTTGAGCTAAAATATCATCAATATTTTCAGCTTCACCATATATTTCAGCAAAATTTTCTAATGTTGCTTCTTTAACAGCATCTATTTCAGCATATTTTTCTAATTTTGGTTTATCAGAAGATAAAGCTTCATACATTCTCTCTGTTGCAAATTCTTTAACTTCTTTTTCAAGTTTTTCATCAATCTTAGCAAGTTCAACTTCAACTTTTTCCTTACCAATTTCATCTCTAATTTTTTCTTGGAATTCACATAATTCTTTAATATACTTATGTCCAAACATTAAAGCTTCTAACATTTCTTTTTCAGAAACTTCTTTAGAACCAGCTTCTACCATACATATAGCTTCTTTAGTACCAGCTACAGTTAAATGAATAGTAGATTGTTCTGATTGTTCAACAGTTGGATTTATAATATATTCTTTTCCTATTTTACCAACAATAACTCCAGCAACAGGTCCATCAAATGGAATATCACTTATTGTTAAAGCTAATGATGAACCAAGTAATGCTGCCATTTCTGGTGAATTATCTTGATCTACAGATAAAACTGTATTAATAACTTGAACTTCATTACGGAAGTTTTCATCAAACATTGGACGAATAGGACGATCAATTAAACGAGCTGTTAAAGTTGCTTGATCAGTTGGACGTCCTTCTCTTTTAATAAATCCACCTGGAATCTTTCCTACAGAATATAATTTTTCTTGATATAAAACTGTTAATGGAAAGAAGTCTTGTGTAATAGGTGTATGTCCCATTACTGCTGCTGTTAAAATAACAGTATCTCCGTATCTTACTAAAACAGAACCATTTGCTTGTTTAGCTAACTCTCCTGTTTCAATAGTAATTTTCTTACCTAAAAAATCTAATTCAAATACTTTTTTACTCATTTTTTATACCTCATTTCCTAAAAAAAGACACTTAAAAATAAGTGCCTACTTTTTACTATTTTCTTAAGCCAAGGGCTTCAATAGTTTTTCTATAACTTACTACATCATTTTCTTTTAAATAATCTAGTAAACTACGTCTTTTACCAACCATCATTTGAAGTCCTCTTTTTGAATGATAATCATGAATATGAGTCTTCAAATGTTCAGTTAAATTATTAATTTCTTCAGTAAGAATAGCAATTTGAACTTCAGTAGCTCCACTATCTTTTTCATTCTTACCAAATTGTTTAACTAATTCAGCTTTTCTTTCTTTTGAAATTGCCATTATAATTCCTCCTTTTTCATACAACCGTTTAATCATAGTAAGGATACGGAGACTTCCAAACCAAGAATAAACTTACTTAGATAATATAACAAATAATCTTTAAAATAGCAAGTATTTATTACTTTTTCTTAAAAACAAACAATTTACTAAAGATATAATTAAAAATCATAATTAATATTTGCGTTACAATTGTCCATATAACAATCCACATATCTGTATTTAATTTTAATAAAGTAACAAAAAACCACATAATAAACATTTCCATCAATAAAGTTAATATACGAGCTCCAAAGAATTGACACATTTCTTTAAATATTTCTTTATTTTTACTTTTAAAGACATAAATTCTATTACATACATAAGCAAATAAAACTGCTGCAAGCCATGATATTATAATTGCTAATTGTAATTGTTTTCCATCAGAAGCATCAAATATTGTAAATAATAACAACCATTTAACTCCAACACTAACAACTGTCGTTAAACCACCAACAATTAAATAATTCCATAACTCTTCATTTTTATGATATATTCCCCAACCCCATCGCCAAAAACGAACTATAAAATTAGGTTTATATTCATAATAATTATATAATTTATTCTTTTTAACTAAAATACCTTCTTTAGCTTCTTCTATTAAAGGCAAATCATTTATTGAATCAGTATACATTTTATTAATTGTTGCTTTTGGATATTTTTGATAAAATACTTTAACTTTTTCTTTACCATGACAATTATTACCAATTATTTTACCAGTTAAAGGATCTATTTCTGTAGCAATTAAATCTTTTACTTTATATTTATCTGCTATTGGTTTTAACCAAAAATAACCTGAAGCTGAAATAATAACATCATTTTTATGACTCTTTTCATTCACCCAAAAATCTTTTAATTTATTTTCATGAGTATCCCAAAATTCTTTAACAAATTCATCTGTTTCTGGAAAGTACTTTAAGAAAGAAAATAATTTATTTTTCATTTCTTCTTTAGTACGTAACTTAAGTAAATAAAGAATAACAATTCCTAAAGAACTTAATAAAGTAAAAATAACTTTAGGTTTCTTTTTTATTGCAAATAAAATTATATCTACTCCTGAATCTCCATCATAGATTGTCCCATCAAAATCATATAAATTAAACTTCATACTTAATCCTGCTCTCTAAGATTGTTTCTTCTTTTCCTTTTTATCATCTTTATGATGATTAAATAATATATCTGTTTTAATTACTAAGAATAATAATAGTAACATTAAAGCAACATATAAAATCATTGCTACCTTACTATCTCCTAGTACAAAGAATATACTAACTGCTGCAAAAACAATATTAATAGCATAAATAATTAAAACTGTTCCTCTAACCCCAAACTTCATCTTTAATAATTGATGGTGAAAATGTTCTTTATCAGGAGCACTAATTTTTTCTCCTTTAAGTAATCTTCTAAAGATAGCTAAAGCAGTATCAAAAATAGGAATAGCTAATATTAATATAGGAATAATTAAAGATGTTAAAGTAGTTGCTTTAAATCCTAATAAAGCTATTACGCTTATTATAAAACCTAAGAATAAACTACCTGTATCACCCATAAATATTTTAGCTGGATGAAAATTATGTACTAAGAAACCTAAAGTAGATCCTAACATAATTAAAGATAATATTGTATCTAATCCCTGTTTTTTATTTAAGATAAAAGCTATTATAGCTATTGTTGCAAAATAGATAGATGATACTCCTGAAGATAATCCATCTAATCCATCTATTAAATTTATAGCATTTGTAATACTAACAATAAATAAAATAGTTACTAAATAGTTAATTGGTATTGGAAAATCTATATTAATACCCAACATATCTATATGATTTAAAACTATATTTCCATAAAAGACTACTACACAAGCAGCAATTATTTGCATCATAAATTTAACTCTAGCTGTCATTGGTTTTATATCATCAAATAATCCTGTTAAAACTATAATAATACCACCTATTAAAATAGATACCATTTGAATAGAAGTTCGAGCAAATAACATATAACCTAATAAGAATGCTCCAAAAATAGCTAAACCACCCATCCTTGGTGTTGGTACAGTATGAGCACTTCTTTCATTAGGAATATCCATTGCATTAGCATGTTCTGCTGCTTTCTTGATAAAAGGTACTAAAACAACACTTGTTAAAAAGGTTACTAAAACAATATAAAATATATTATGACCATTAACCTCAAAATTCATTAAAACCACCTAATTAACATTATACGACTTTTATTAAAAAACATAAACAAAAAAGAAAAAATTACTTTTTTCTTTTTTTACTTCTATTACTACGACTTGCTTTCTCTATAACTATTTCTTCTGTTTTACCATCTAAAATATCTACTTTCTTATTACTTTCTTGTATTTCAGCCAGTTCTTTTTCTTTTTGTTTTTCTATTCTTCTTAGCTCTCTTTGTGAAAGTTCCTCTGGCTGTTTTTCTTCCTCCGTTACTTCACTAGTTTCTTCACTATCTTCCGCAGTTACTTCACTAGTTTCTTCCTCTTCTACTTCTTCAGTTACTTGTTCTTCTTTTACTTCTTCTTTTTTCTTCTTAGTTTTCTTTTCTTTTACTTTATCTTCTTTTTCTTTTTCTTCTTCAAGTAACTTAGCTTTATTTCTTAATTCTTCTTCCTGCTTACTTTGTAAAATACTAATTAACTTATTATTTTTCTTTCTTATATCAGAATTAATTCTCATAATAACAATTAAGATAATAATAGCTAAACCCAAACCACAAGCAAAGACAATTGCTAAAATAAAATATAAATCATTTTTATCTTCTACATTAACTACTTTATTAGCAATATATCTTTGAAAAGTTCCTTCCTTTTCATCGTACTTATACCAAGAAGTCTCTCCTGTCTTAGCATTCATTCCATATACTAAAACCATTTCATTATCACTATTATAATAAGCATTAATAGTTAAATCTTCTATTTCTATATTCTTAGTACTTTCATATCCTTTAATTAATTCACTTGGTTCTAAAGATACAAAAGTAAAACCATCCATTCCTACTTGTTTATATTCTTTAAAAACATTAGTTACATTATCAAAAACATATAAATTAATATTACCCTCTTCATCTTTTAATCCTACTAAAACAAAACCTGTTATATCACTTTTTAAAGCTGGTATAGTTTCATTTTGATATTCAATTTCAGTTGAAGAATAATAAGCAGGTACTTCTAAAGCATCTATCTTTCTAACTACAGACATTTCTTGATTATTAACTTCTACATTAATAGGATTTAATTCTTTACGTGTAACTTCTATTGTATAAGTCTTCTTATTGCCTTTTTCAGCCGTTACTACTACTTTAAAAACATTAATTCCTTCTGTAAGATTCTTTTCTCCTGTCCCAGACATTGAAGCACTACTATCAGATTTACTAGCATTAATAACAATTTTATCTACTTCATTACCAACTTCTAATTTATAAGAAGTTGTATTTTTATCAAAAGATGGACTTAAATCATAGCCTTCTACTCCTAAACTTTTTAAATCAGCATCTGTACTATAACTAGCTTCTATTTCAGCTTGTGTCTTCGTCGTTAATTTTACTGTATTTTTACTAAAACTAATTGAATCACCATTATCGTTATACATAAATGCTTTATCTAGTGAGATAGTAGCACTACCACTCTTAATAGCTTTTAAAGTAAATGTTACTTTACTAAAACCACCTAAAGTAGATCCTGTTAATACACATTTACCTCCTGAATCAGAAGTAGTTGATGTTAATTGAAAAATAGATGAATTATAATTTAAACAGTATTCCCAACCAGCAGCTCCTGAAGCATTAACTGTTATTGTAACTGTACTTCCAACTACAACAGTAGATTTATTAGCACTTACTTTTAATGAAGCAGCATTACTAACTAATATACCAACAAAGAATAAAAGTATTCCATAACTTAAATATTTAATCTTTTTCATTCAACTAACTCCTTCTATAAGGTATTCTTACCTAAAATATTACTTTGTACTAAAATTAAATCATTTATCTTAATATTACTATCATAATTAATATCAGCTGCCAAAACTTTTTCATTTTTTAAAATATTTTTACCTAAGATATGACTTTGTATTAAAATTAAATCATTTATCTTAACAGCTCCATCTCCATTAACATCTCCTCGTACAGCAATAGTATATGTCTTACTATCATTAGTACCATTTATAGTAATCTTATCTCCTGTTGCTAAAGAACCAGAAGTTTTAGTTTTAAGAGAACTATCTACTATACTAGCTTTACCTTTATTTTTAGTAACTGTATTTAATAAACTAGTAGCTGAAGTATCAGGACTTATTCCATACATATAATCTCCATTTATTTTAACTCCCATTTTAGAAACTATATCTGTTACTTTAACATTCTCTTGTGGTGTTACTTTAGTAATATTAACTTTATAAGTAGTAGTTGTTCCATCTTCAGCTGTTACCACTAAACTAACACTTACTTTATTATCAACAAAATTATAATTACCAGTTCCTTTTACTGTACTAGTAGATACTAATGTCTTAGCTCCTACTTTGACAGAATTAGCATTAGTACTAGCATTATAATTATATTCCAAGATACTACTATCAAAACCAGTTATTACTTTATCATCAACAGTAATAGAACTTAATGAACTATTAGAATCTTTTAAAGTAGCTTGATATCCATCACTAGGCATATCTTTATATACTGGAATTAAAAATTCAAAATCAGTATCTAAAAGATTACCAGCTGTATAAGCTTTAAACATTGAATTACTCTCTAATAAAGGAGCAGCTCCATTTGTCATATATTGATGTCCAAAAGGTGTTGAAGTCTTATTAGAAACATTATACTTTTGAAAATAATTAGTATTTTGAGCTCTCTTTACATAAAGGCTTCCTATCCATTGTCCTCCACCTAAAACAGCTTTTTCTGCTGTATCCCAAGGTCTTCCATAACTATCACCATCTATATAACCAGCTGCATAAGCAAGACCTCTTTGAATACTTGATGTATATCCTTTATCTTTTTCAACATAAGCTCCCATATTATAAAAATTATAAAAGCCATCTAAAGTCTTACCATCAGGATTAGTAGTTCCTGTATCCTTAGTATATGTCCCTGTAGTTGGAGCATAACCCTCTTTATTAGCTCCTTCTTGTGTACTTCTAGCAATTAAATGTAAAGCATTAATATTTAAAGAAGAAGCTGCTTTAATAAATTCATTAGTAAACTTTCTTAAATTACCCTTTTCTCCCGTAATAGCCACAATAGCATCTTCATTAATAGCATCCGTATTCTTTTCAAGATTTAAAAATTGAAAAATAATTCCATCATATAAACTATTTCTTGGATCTAATAATGAAGCTATAACACTAGAATTAATAAAATAATAATCTCTACCAGCACTCTTTTCATTTATTTTAGGTTGATTATTCTCATAATACCAATAAGTTTTATTAACTGTTTGTAAAGAAACATTCTCTTCTTCCTTCTTAGCTGCTTCTTCTAAAGTATAATTATTTACATCAGCTTTAAATACCCATTTAGGATGATTACTATGAATATAATATAAATAAGGACAATAACTTTTATCAAAACCCTCTTTAACTAACATATTACAATAATCTTCATAAGGTTCTACTCCATTAGCATTAGTAGTTAAAGTGCTAGCAGCAATACTCTTAACTAATGAAGAAGCTACATACCCTTCTTTATCTTCTCCATAAGTTATCTTATATAAAGAACCAGATTTACCTACTACTTTAACCTTAGTTCCATTAATTAACTCATCTATTTCACTATTAGTATTATAATTAGCAGCATTATGAATAACAGCTAATAAATCAGTACTAACTATAACTCCATCAAAAGGATAATCTAAAGCAGCTTGTGTATTAGAAGTATTTATCATTAATAAGAAAGCACTAAGTAAAAAAACAATTAAACAAAAATATTTAACAAAATTTTTCACTTTATCACTTCCTTACTATCTATACTATTCATAATAATTATAACATACTTGACACACTACTTAAATCATAATACGTCTATGAGTGTAAACATTACAAAGTGAAAAAAACGTCAATTGTTCTTACTACTTATTTATGATATAATTCATAATAATAGATTAAAAAGCAAGGGTGATTTTTTTCATGAAAGTATTAACAAAAAAATTAAAAAAGGTTCATGGAGCTAAAAAATTTTTCTATTTTTTATCTTTAATTTTATATATAATAACATTTAGTTTTTTTACATATAACTTATTAAGACTTAAAAATATTGAAAACTTAATTCGTTACATTGTCATAGCATTCTTTGGTTTATGGTTCTTAATATATATCTTATGTGGTTTATTAACCATGATTGCTAAAAAAACTAAAACATTTATCTTTATAACTATTATTACTTTATTATTTTGTCCTGTATTTGGAGTTGTCTCTTATTATATAGATAAAGCTTATACTTCCCTAAAGGGTATTAATAATGATGAATTAATATATACTACTAATTTAATAGCTTTAAAAACTACTAACTTTAATAGTAACTTAGTTATTGGTATGATTGAAGCAGAAGATGATATTGAAGGAAATATCTTAGCTAAAGAATTAATTAATAAAGAAGGATTAACAAATAAAATAGAATATTATGAAGATTATCATTCTATGATAAGTGATCTATATAAAGGAACAATAGGTGCTTGCTTTGTATCTAGTAATTACTCTATTATCTTTGCTGGTGAAGACTTTGAAGGGGTTAAAGAAGGAGAAAAAGTTACTCCTATCGCTGATAAAGTTAAAGTATTATATGAATATAATGAAAAAAGAGAAAATCAAGATGTTGTTACTTTAAATAATAGTAAAGAAAAAACTTTAACTGAACCATTTACAGTTTTAGTAATGGGTGTTGACTCAACCCTAGATGGTCTAAAAGCCAATCAAGCATTTAATGGTGATACTTTAATATTAATTACATTTAATCCTAATACCTTAACAGCAACAATGTTTAGTATCCCAAGAGATATGTATGTACCTATTGCTTGTAATCATAATCGTTATGCGAAAATTAATTCATCTGCTGCTTATGGTTCAAGTTGCGTAATAAATACTATTAAACAATTAACTGATATTGATATTGATTACTATGTAAAAATTAACTTTACTGGTGTTGTTAGATTAGTTGATGCCTTAGGTGGTGTTACAGTAGATGTTGAAGAACCAGACTTCTCATATAATGATCAACATATTGGTCAAGTTTGTGAACAAGATTCTCAAAGAAGATTTGGTAAAAACTTAATATGTATAAATCCAGGTATTCAAACCTTAAATGGTGAACAAGCTCTAGCTTATGCAAGATGTCGTCACTTATATGCAACATCAGATATAGCTCGTAATCAACATCAACAAGCTATTATAGAAGCTATGGCTAAAAAACTAAGAACAATTAATAATCTTAATGAATTTGAAAAAATCTTAGATACAGTATCTAGTAATATCGAAACAAATATGACTCCAGAACAAATCTTATCATTCTACTCTGTTGGTAAAGATATGTTAATTAACTCTTCTGGTAATTCATTATCTATCAAGAAAACTCATCTAGCTTATTATAGTTTACCAGTTTGGTTACCAAGATCACAAATGTATACTAGTGCTTTAGGTTACTATCCTGATTCATTAGCAGCTATTACTAAATTAATGCGTACAAATCTAGAATTAGAAGAAGAAACACCTATTAAAACATTTAGCATATCATATAATGAAGAGTACACAACACCAATTGTTGGTAAAGGTATCTATGGTGGTGGTAAACTTGAAAGAGTTAAATCATTTATAGGTTCTAATCAAGAAACAGCTAGTGCGTGGTGTTCTGCTAATGGCCTTTCATGTAACTTTAATTCAATAACAGATGCCTCTCGTAGTGGTACTATTGTTAATCAATCTGCTCACGAAGGTGAATTAGTAAAAAGTTTAAGTTCTATAACATTTGAAGTTAGTGATGGACTTGGTGTCCAAGAACCAGTTCCTCCTACTGAAGAAGAAAATAATGGTGAAGAAAACGAAGAAAACCCTAACGAAGGAGAAGAAGATCCTTCTACTGGTGAAAATCCACCTACTGAAGAAAATAATAATCAAAATAACGAACAAGAACCAACAGTTCCAGGAACACCATAATATTAAAAAAGTACCCTTAAGGTACTTTTTATCATAAAGGAGAAATAACATGCATAACGAAACATTCTATACAAATAAAGATATTAATAATATCAAAATAGCTTTATTAAGTGATATTCATTACTATCCTGGATATAATCCTAAAATAATCAATAAAATAATTAAACAAATTACTGAAAATAAACCCAATTATATAACTATCGTAGGTGATATCCTAGATACTTCATCAACTGATAACATAGAACCCCTTATTACATTTATCACTCATTTAGCTACTATTGCTCCTGTTATAGTTGTTAAAGGTAATCACGATGAAAAAGCTGGTTCATTGCATAACTGGATATATAAAAAGAATCAAAAACTAATAGATGAACTAATAAAAATACCTAATCTTCATTACTTAGATGATAATATATATCAAGATAACAATATAACATTTTATGGTTTTAATTTATCTTATAACTACTATGAAAAAAATGATGAAGATTATAACATCTTCTGTGATGAAGTAAATAAATTAAAATGTAATATTCCAAATAATACTTATAATATAACCTTATTCCATAGTCCCGTAAATATATATAGATACTTAGAAGAACATCCTAATCATCCTTTAAATAAAAGCGATATTATCTTATCAGGACATATGCACAATGGTTGTCTTCCTTTTATTATTTCCCATCCCATTAATAAAATATTTAAATCATCAAGAGGTCTAATCTCTCCTACACGTGCTTTATTCCCTAAATATGCCCAAGGACACATATATGGTAAACAAGAAGGTTATGTCTATGAAGGAATAAGTAAACTAAGTCATTCTACTAAAATATTTCATAAACTAGATTTCTTATTTCAAAAAAATGTCGAATTTATAATAATCAAAAACAACAAGTAATACCTTGTTGTTTATTTTTTTAATACTTAGGATTTAATGTTGGTTGAAAATCAACTACATTCCATTTCTTTCCTTCATCTTTACATAATACTATAGAAGCTTCCTTATCATAACCCATGTCTTTTACATAAGTAATATTTAATTTAACTAAATAACCTTCTGTAGATGTTTCACCTAATTTATAAGTTGTCTTAGTTGTTGAAATAACTTCAACATTAGATACTTCAGGTAATTCTTGTTTTCTATCTCCATAAGTATCATCTAATAAAGTAGAATATAAAGTATCAATTACCTTTTGTTCAAACATATCTCTTTTCTTAGAATGAAAGAACTCCATTCCACCAACATCATACTTATTAACCTTAGTACTTAAAGTATATAAATCTATAGTAAACATCTTAGCTATTTGTGTAACATAAGCATTTTCATCTACTGGATTAGCATTTAATATCTTTTTAAGATTCTCATATTCACTTTTATAATATTTACTATCTCTTTCACTTAAAGAATAACCATAATCATCAATACTATCTAGTATCTTAACAGGAGCTGGTTCCTTAGTTTTTTCTTCTCTTGGCCATAATTTATATCCTAAAAAAGCTATGCCTGCTAATAAGATTATAATTAATATTATCATTATAATCTTAAAACGTGATTTCTTCTTAACTTGTTCTGTTTTAACCTTCCTAGCCATTATTATCCCCACTTTCTATATTATTACCTTCTTTTTTTATTAAATCATGAACTAAAATATCATTAGAAACAGATAATCTCTTTTCTACATATGCTTTATATTCACTAATATAATTTTCACTAATAGGTACTGAACTAGATAAATTACCTTCTTTATTAACTGAATCTATATTAAGAGTTACATAATTACCAGAAGCATTATTATAGAATACTTTATTGGTAACAAAGTTTCCATTAGGGAATATTACAACATTATCACTCTTTATATCATAGATATCATGTCCTAAAGCAAATTTATTTTCAAATCCCATCATATTACCTATAGTAGGCATTATATCATACATACCCATTACATTATTATTTTTTCTTTTAATCTTCTTAGCAACTTCTTTATTCTTAGTCCATATTACTAAAGGAGTCTTCTTATTAATCTCATGAGCAAAATTATCATAATTTACATATTCAGGATCATCCTTTTCATGAACTACTCCTGTCTTAACATCATAATTATAATAATATTCATAATCTTCTTTATTAATTCTAGCATCATGATCTCCATATAATACAAATACTGTATTATCATAATATTCACTATTAATAACATAATCAAAGAATGTACCTAAAGCCATATCAGCATAATGAGCACTAATTAAGTAATCACCTATTTCTCTACCCTTTAAATAATCATCAGTTTTAGTAATAACTTCCCCTGTTTTAGGATCAGTTACAGTATAAGTATTAGTAAGATCTAACTTACCAAAATCATCATATCTTTCAGGATGTTTTTTAGGTTCCAAATTAGCATATGGAGAGTGATTAGAAAGTTGAATTAAAGTACCCATATAATTTTGATGTTCACTTTCTATCTTCTCTAGTTTAGGTTGTAATTGTTTAAAGAAATCTTCATCTGTTATACCAAGTCCAACCCAGTTAACTGGACTATATTCTTCAATATCAAATTGATCTTTAAATATTAACTCTTGGTATCCTAAATTAGGATGCATACGATATCTATTCCACATAGTTGCACCATTACCATGAGCACTAAATGTATAATAACCTTGTTCACTTAATAATTTAGGAATTGATACATATTCAACATCATCATAACTCATAAAAGCTGTTCCAATATTAGCAGGCATTAATGAAGTATTTAAAGTAAACTCTGTATCACTACTAGTTCCTACACTAACTTGTGGAAAGAAATTAGAAAAATACATTCCTTCTTTAGTTAATTTATTTAGTGTTGGAGTCATTTCTACTCCATTAATCTTTGTATCAATTAACCAATCTTGAATACTTTCCATATGTATAAATATAATGTTCATACCTTTTAAAACATTAGTGTATTTATTATCTTTATGTTCTATTTTAAATTGTTCTCCATAAAACTCTTTAAATTCTTTAGCAGCTTCGTCATATCCAAATAATGAATTAATCTTTGGTATTAAACTTTGTACTAAGTCATTACCCTGATATAAAACAATACCAAATCTTTGAACAACTAACTCTCTATTCCATTGTTTAACTAATCTACTTATATCTGTACCAGTTACATTAACTAAAGTAAAAGCAAGACATATAACACCAACTAAGATAGTCGAAACAAACATTTTCTTACTCTTTTCTACTTTAGCAACAAAATGATAATAACTACCATTCTTTAATTTACTATGAATTAAATAGTATATTAAAGGAAATATTAAGTACATAAAATCTATTATTCTAAATTTCTCAGTAAGTGAATCTCCTACTTCTCCTACTAAACCTAACTCTGCTAATAAACTGAAAGAAGCAAAAGAAGTATAGAATAAATAGTATACTGAGTTAACAATACACATCGTTGTAATAATAATTATCCATACAAAGTAATAATTAAATTGTTTTTTAGGTTTTATAAAATATCCAAAGGATCCTATTATAATAAGTAATGCTAAATCACATATTAATGGTTTATAATCAAAAGGATGTTTTATCGTAAAATTTCTTATAAGAATTGTTTCTATTAAAGTTAATATTATAAACGAAATAAATAATCTATTCGTTGATAAGTATTTAATAACTTTTTTTCGAAGTTTTTTAAGAACATTAATAACTTTATTTTGACCTTTTTTAAGAACATTAATAAATCTTTTTTTCAAATTTATCCCTTCTTACATACTCAATTATAGCATATTTTAGATACCAGTTTCAATAAACATAATTTTTTAATTTATACTTGAAATTTATTAATATTAATGTTATTATATCTATACGTGTTGCAGGTGTAGTACAACGGTTAGTATGCGACCTTGCCAAGGTTGAGATGGCGGTTCGATTCCGCTCACTTGCTCCAGATTGTATTTTAATCGAACTTTTTGGCTCGATTTTTTTGTTGCCGAAAAATTGCCGAAAAGTGACCGAAAAGTGACTGAAAAATGACCGAATAAATGGTTTTTATAAATAAGATACTTAAGCAATAAATTAATAAATTAATAAACAATATCAAAAAAGTGAAATAGAATAAAAAAAATTCTTCTTCAGAATCAATATTCTAACATTTAAATATATTTCATTTCTAAAAGAAATGATTTTTTTATTGCATAAAAAATTCCCACATGTTACTTTGATATACTTATCAAAATCATGGGAAATTAATTATTTTTAATATAGACTTTTAAATATTATAATGTTTTATTATTTGAATTATCCAAATCAGCAAAAGCATTTTGAATTTTTTCATATGTTATAGGCTCAATAATGTCATTATTTCTATTTCTTAAAGCATTATCAATAGATACATTTAAAAAGCAAGAAATTTTAGAAGATAAAATAGAATCTTCTGCCATATATTTTTTAAAAGCATGTTCTCCATCACCAGCAATAGCATAACCAATTGAAGAATCATAATTTATAAATCCTTGTCTCATATAGTTTATTTTTCTTATAGTGTTTCGATTTTGTTCAAAATCATAGTCATTTACATCTCCAAAAGAGATTGCCAATGATGAGGTACCCATTCGTGAAACAACATTCCCACCGATTGCCGCTAAACAAACTTGAGAAAGAATAATTCCAATTTCATCAACGGAATAACCAATCTCACTCATTATTTGTTTTACTCCGTCTTCTATTGCCTTAAATACTTTCGCACCATTACAATATGTCAAAAATGTAATGTTTCTAAAATTTTTCATTGCCTGTACAACATCTATTTTTTTACCATTATCACTAAATAATGGTAAGAAATATTTATTTAAAAATTCATCTAGTTCTTCTTGTTTTGGAAAAATCCCAGTAAATTTGTCATATTGTTCAATATAGTCACCAAATCCCAATCCTAATATTCTCCTATCAGGGTCATAATTATAATCGATATCTGGATTAACAAGGTTTGCTACTTGTCTTAAAGAGCCATTAATATTTTTTAAAAATATAGGTAGAGCTATAATTGTAATAATACACGGACCATTTTTTAATGGATTTTCATCTGTTATTTCCCTTATTCCAAATTCATTATTTTCGGTTTTACAAGTCTTTTCAAATATATGTACCATACTATCCTCCTATAGAGCATCTAATTTAAATATATGTGTATACTCACATATCAATTATATCATATTATAAAATTATAACTGCAAAAAGGTAATATCCCTTAAAAAGAGCTTTATAAACTAAAATTATCCTAAAAAAAATTAACAAACACATCATAAATGTTATTTGTTAATTGTTTTAGCAACATATACATTATACTTTTTACTTAATTCTTTAGCAGCAGATAATAACTGCTTTTTATCTTTAAAAATACCAAATATACAAGAACCAGATCCTGTCATTAAACTACCTAAAGCTCCATTATTACATAGTTCTTCCTTTATTTCACAAACTTTATCTTCATTAGGTGAAACCTCTTCAAAAGTATTATATAAATTACTAGCTAATTTATTAATATCCTTTTCTTTTAAAGAATCTATTAAATTTAATAATCTTTCATTAACATCTTCTTGTTTTACACCTTTCTCATCTATTAATTGATACATTTCCTTTGTACTATTAACAAAATTAGGTTGAATAATTAATAAATTATAATTAAGTAAACTATCTAGTGGTTTTACTATTTCACCTATTCCACTTACTAAATTTGCTCCACTATATAAACAAGGTACTACATCTGCACCTAAATTCTTAGCTATTTCACAAATTTCAGTATCACTCATCTTTAAGTTAAATAGTTCATTTATTCCTAAAATAAAACTAGCACAGTCACTACTTCCACCACCTAAACCAGCTTGCATAGGAATATTTTTATTTAATACAACTTTAATTCCCTTAACCATATCATATTTTTCCTGTATTTCTTTATATGCTTTAAAAATAATATTATTTTCATTATTTATTTCATCTACATTAGTTTCTAATACAAAATCATTATTATTATTTTTAAAAATACTTATATCATCATATAAACTTATTCTTTGAAATACTGACTTTATTTCATGATATCCGTCATCTCTTTTATTTAATACTTCTAAAATTAAATTAATTTTAGCATAAGCTTTTAAGTAGATTTTATCCATATCATACACATCCTCGAGTAAATTATTATAGTAATTTATTTTTTATTTTATTTCATAACATATATCACATTATTATTATCACTAAATGTATTATTATCTGTAATTGTACATTTTTTAGATACTTGTGCTTCTTTAGGTAAAGTATGCCATGAACCATCAACATCTTGATACTTATTCAATGTAATTGTTAAAGTTGTTCCACTAATTTTAAAACTTCCTCTATATTCGGTACATCCAGCATTTTTTGCACATGTATAAGACCTAACAGACATATCTTTACTTAAAGTAATTTCCGTAATATAAGAAGCTTTTCCATTATTCATATTATCCTTATTATAGTATGTTTTACCTAGTGTTAATGATGGTACCTTTTCTACTACTAATATAAATTCTTCTTCTACTTTATTATTACTTGAATCTACAGCAACATATTTTAACTTATAAGTTCCATCTTTATTTATATCATATTCTCCAACAACTGTAGCTACAATATCTTCTTTTGAATTATCACTTACTTTTACATCTTTCAATAAATCTATTTCTTTACCAGCTTTTGTTGTTAATTCATTTTTATATTCTATAACTGGTTTAGTTGTATCAACTACATTTACTTTAATAACTTGTTCTTTTTCTTCCTTATTATCTTTATATTTAATTGTTATTTCCTTTTTACCAATTTTACTCGTATCAACAATATCATCTTTATTTATTATTTCTAATTCATTTTTATCACTAATAAGTGATATTATTTTAACTTCACTATTTACTTCTATATCTAAATCATCTTTAACAATAACACCTTTTTTACCACAACCTGTTATAGTTAAAAATAAACAAATAAATATTATAATTCCTAAATATTTTTTCATATTACTTCCTCCATTCACGAACTTATTATAACTTCTATTATATTTAATTGACAATAAAAAGAAAAACAAATTACTCACTATTAAAAAAGAAGAAATCTATTTTTCTTCTATTTTACAAGTAACGCTGCTACTACTATCTTCTACTATTCCTTTCATTTCTTCAATAGGTGTATTTTTAGTAAATCCTTGTTCAGATTCTTCTAATTTATCAATATCAATATCTACAGTAACTGTAAACTCCCCACCATTTACGTCACCTTTACAACTCTTATAAATATCACTATCATAATCTTCACAAAAATTATCTGCTAGTTCTTTATAATCTTCATTTGATAATTCATCATCTGTTTTTTCAATAATCTCAAGAGTAGTTTTTGAGAAACTTTTACCATCTAAATCATATACAAAATTCAATCTCATTTTCATATCTAAATCCTCTTGAGTTTCTGTACAACTTAAGATTTTACTTGTAGCTTTTTCTTCAGTCGTAGTATTCTCTTTAGAATCTTCCTTTTCCTCTACTTTATTACCACAACCAGTAGTAGTTAATAATAATCCCCCACACATCATAATTACTAAATATTTTTTCATTTTTACTTCCTCCATTTATAATTTTTTATTATTTATTTTTCTTCTATTTTACAAGTTATACCTTCATCTTTAAAACCTTCAGAAGATTCTAAAGTCTCTTTTAACTCGTCTATAGAAGCTTTTTTATCTAATCCTTCTTCTTCCAAATCATCAAGGTCAATTTCCAAAGTAGCATAGAATCTATTACCATCTACTCCAGAATCACATTTTCTAAAAGATCCCATAACATCAAATGTAGTATGATTATAACTAAATGTAATTCTATTATTACCACAATTTACAGATGTATTTTCAATTTCATCTTCATCTACTTCTAAACTATAATCTATAGTTGTTTTTAAAAGATTTTTACCATCTAAATCATATATAAAAGAATCAACAATATAAATATTTTTATTACCATCTAAATATCCAGAACAACTTAGCACTTTATTCTTTGTTTTTTCTTCAGTTTTAGTACTACCATTAGAGCTGCTTTCTTCATCTGTTTTATTACCACAACCCGTAATAGTTACCAAAAGAACTATCACTAATAAACCTAATAATATTTTCTTTTCCATAAATCCTCCCATTTACCAATCTTTTCCTTTTTTTAAATTATCTTTTCTTATTCTTTTTTCTTCTTTTTTCTGATCGATATCTTTTTGTACTTCTTCTTTTTGTTCTTTTTTAATCAATTCCTTATTGTATAATTCAGTGACTATACCATTATCACTTATTTTTAAATATTTATAATTTTGATGAATCAAAACAGCCAATGCCAATCTACCATAATCATCTAAAGAAGAATAACCATCTTTGATAAAAGATAAACTCTTTTCTTTTTTATCTAGGTCTATAATAGTTAAATCATTATCTTCTATCTTAATCATTCTTATTTCTTTTTTATCTAATTCATTAAATAATTTACTTAGATATTCAGAATTTTTAATTTTTTTCATTTTAGTACGTAATTTAAATTGATAAATAGTACTACTTATAAGAAATCTAGTTAAAAACCCTAATACTAATACTATGATAGCTCCCACTATAGAAGTTGCCAAAGTCCAAAAAAGCATTACAATCATATGCAACATAATTGCTACAATAAACCAAATAATTCTAAACACATCACCAAAAGCATTATTGTAAGTTATATCCACATATATTAAAGCTATAATCGTAAATATATATGTTAATAAAGGAATTAGTGCAATAGCAGTTGGTGCACTATAATCTAAATTTTCTTGTTTTGAAAAAACTATAATTAAGTAAGCAATTACCCAAGAAATTATTGTTGCAATACATAAACCTGCTACTTCATAACTCATTGTATCGCCAGAACCAAAACCAGCTAAGGTTGGTAAAAGAAAAGATACTAGAGCAAAAGATAACCAAAGAACTCCACCTATCAATCCAATTATTAATAATGGTGCAAATGGTAATAATAAAAACCAAATTAAACTATCATTTGTTTCAGTAACAAATCCTAATGTTGAACCAAATTTATCAGTTATACGAAATCTCATATTTACTACTTCACCTCGCATTCTTTATTCTTCTAATTTAAGTCCTGCCCCAACAAAAAAGCTTTCAAATTCTCTCATTCCCGAGTTAACAGCTCTAGCAGCTTTTTCACACGTTTTGTCATATGAATTTTTTTCTTCATCACAATATAATTGCTCTCCTATATCAAAGTCTTCTCCACTAGAACGAAAAGTAATTACTCTATCATCTTCTTCATCCGTATTAAAAAAATGAATTTGTTCAAAAGAACCAGGACATTCTTCATAATAATTATCACCACTTATAGTAAACCAATAAGAATCATTAACTGTTTGTGTATAAGAAATATCATCTGAAGCATCAGCTTTTCTTTTTATTAACACTTCTTTAAATATTCCATCATGATTTGTCATCTGGCAATAAAAGAACTTTCTTTCGGTATCTAAAGAACCATCCCAACTTTGAAGTATACCATCACAGTCATAACCAATTTTTTCTAAATAATTTTTCATTTTTCTTGCGTATCTAGTAGATCCACTATTTACAACTATAACAATAACTACAGCAACAACTACTACAATTAAAACTCCTATTATTGCTATTAATTTTTTCTTCTTCATATAAACTCCTTTGATAATTAAATCTTCACTTATATTTTTAAATATCAATATTAATTACAAGTTAACTTAGAATTTTCTTCTAACCATTCTTTTAGATCACTTTTGTTTCCTAACGCCTTAACCATTTCTTCATTTTTATCAAAAGTATATTCAAAGATTACTTTACCATTGCTATCTTTATACACTTTGAATTTACCTTCTTCATTTGCTTCTTCTATTTGCTCATCAGTTAATGAACTACTAAATGATTTTTTAAAGGTTTCCTTACCCTTAATACTAGTTAAAACATCATCATAAATAAATGTATATTCACCATTTTCAAAATAATCAGAACTAAGATCATCAACCCATATGCTTACATTCCCATCAGATGTTGTACCTGTAAGAACATCAACCATTAAACTAGTTTTACCACTACACTTTAAATTATTATCATCATTATTTATTTTAGTATCAGAACCTTTACTATCTGTATCTTTTAGATTACTATTTTCACATCCTGTTATTATAAATAAAGATATTATTACTATCAAATTCAATATTTTCTTTTTCATACTTTCCCCACATCATTTATTTTTTTAATTTAAGTCCTGCCCCAACAAAATAGCTTTCAAACTCTCTCATTGCAGCATTAACATCTTTAGCAGCATCTTCACACATTTCTTTTCTAAAACTTAGTTCATCATCACATGTTACTTGCTCCCCTATATAAAAGTTAGCACCACGAGAATGAAACTGAAATTTATGATCATCTAAATCATCATGATAAATAATAGTTTCCGATTTCTTTTCTCGATTATATATTTGTCCTAAAATTGAAAAATGATAAACGTTATTAACTGATTCTGTATAAGTAATTGCATACGCAGAATTTTCTCTTTTTTCTATTTGTACACTTTTATCTACCCCATTAGATGATGTCATCTGACAATAAAAATACTTTCCTTCTGTATCTAATCCGCCATCATCTGGATACTCATATATACCGCTACAATCGTAGCCGACCTTTTCTAAATAACTCTTCATCTTTTTAGCATATCTAGAAGTTCCACTATTCATAACTAAAATAACAGTTGCAACTATGATTATTAATAAAACACAACTAGCTATAATCATAACTTTTTTATTTTTATATAATTCTTTTCTTTTAATATATTTAAATGCTATATATCCAACAAAACCTAATACTAATAAAATTAAAATAATAAATATAATATTCATCCAAATTTTTCTTTCCTTTACTCACACATACTTTTTAATTTTTTCTTTTCTTATAAATTGTAATTAATACAAATAAAACTAAAAAGATAATACCTGCTATCATAAAATATTTAGAATAAGTTAAATATTCGTTTCCTGGATTAGCAGTTCCATTATTCCATAAACTTTCAAATTGAGATTCATAACTAGAATTAAGTTCATTACCATAATTATTTTGTTGTATAGAAAAGCCAAAGCAAACAATACTTGCTACTAAACAAAATATTTGACCAATAGTTGACCACATAGTTGATAATTTAGAAAAGTTTTTATAAATAATAACACCCATCATTATTGTAAAAGAAAGAAGTACAAGTAATATTTTATTCATGTAATAGCCACCACTTAAAACAGTACTACCCCAACCTATAAAACAAGATATACCTGATAATAAGAATAGAACTCCTATTTGTACTTTAGATAATTTAATTTTCTTTATATTATCTATTTCTTTATGAATATCAATTTTTCCTTTGTTTTTAAATAATATTAAAAATATTCCAAAAGCAATTAAAAGAAAACTTAATATTCTAGGATTAATACGTATACTAGTAAATCCACGACAACTTATAAGATATGTTGTAATTAATGCACATATCCAAAAAGTAATAGTAATTATTTTACTATCAAAATCCCATGCTATTACTTCTTTATCCAATTTAGCTCCACATTTTTCACAAAAACGTGATTCAATATTATTCTTTGTTTTGCATTTAGGACAAATAATACCTTCATCTTTTTTTCTTAAGTCAACCCCACAATTAGGACAAAAAACAGCTTTGTCATCTATTTCTTTTTTACACTTATAACACTTCATTTTAATCCTCCTATACTACGAAATAATCATTAATAATAGATATGCTACTGCCAAAAATACTACTCCACATACAGCTATTATTATTCCTTTTTTTAAATTATCATTCATATTACATATAAACCTCCTTAACTGAAATAATAATTATTTTTTAAAGCATCAAATATTCAAGAATAAATCGAAAAGAGTTCTAAAATAATCATAGTATTAAAGTACCATAAAGACTGACAAAACCACATAAAATCCCTTACTACATTTATTTCAAAACTCTCCCTCTTTATGTTTATATTATAATATTTATTTGTTAAATTGTATATAATTTTCTTTCGCTTCACTAGTAAAGACTTTTCTTACGCCTATTTATAAAATTAAAAAAGGTGGTAAAGAAATGAATTTATGTGAAATATTATCAATAAATTTAAAATACTATCGTAAAAAATATAATTTATCTCAAGAAAAATTTGCCGAAATTTTAGGAACAACTTTGTCATATCTTAATCAAATAGAAAATAATAAAGTAGATGTAAAATCATCTACAATAGATAAATTTGCTCATAATATCAATAAATTTGATAAAAATATTCATCTTGAATCAGAAGATTTAGTTAAGTTTAATAAAGCTCATATTACTAACTTTTCTAGAATAGATGAGAAGAAAAATAAACGATAGAAATTTAAATATTAACATCTCTAAAAAGAGATGATTTTTTATGCCATAAAAAAACTAACAGATATTATACTATCTATTAGTTTATATGATAAAATATTAATAGTATTAAAAGTATACACATAATAAGAAAGGATTAATTATGAATAAAAGAAATAATAAAGTACAAGATAATTATTTAAATAAATATATAAAACTATCAAGAGTTATTGTAACTATTTTAGTTTTTATAGTTTTAAATATTTGGTTTTTATCTGAAAATGATCCTCATTGGATTCTTTCCCTTATTATTTCAAGCATTGTATTTATTATTAGTTTTCCGTGTTCTAAAATATGTAAATTACTAATTACTAAAGGCGATAAAATACCAAGTAAAATATCAATGATTATATATTATTTATTAATTTTACCAATTATTTTCTTTCTTATTCTTATTGTAGTAGGTTTATTTTGTGCTTTAATTGTTTCATTACTTCAACATACAATTTCAATGAATTTAGGAACAGCTGTTTTAATTGCTTGTACAGGAATAGGAATTTTTACTTGTTGCTTAGTTCCCTATTTTCAAACTTTAATTATCTTAATACTTAGATTGATTTTAAAATCTCATAAATAGTTATCTATTATCCATTTTATATCTTCAATCGCTTTATCTATATTAAATCTTCCATTACCTACTGGATAATAAACTGAATAAAAATTATATATCTTCCCCTTTATTTTCTTTTTAAAAAGTTGTCTTCTTACTTGGGAAACAGATATTTTTTTATTTAATACAATTGAACTAACTTGATTACCAAATAAAATAATCACTTTAGGATTAATTATTTCAAATTCTTTTTCTAATAAATGTAAATATTTTTTATAAACATCATCTGGTAATTCTCTAGCATCTACTTGTGTGCATTTGCCTAAGTTTGTAATAAAGTATTTATGTTTTTCAACATCTTTATAAACTTCTAAAGCAAATTTTTCTGTCCATTCAGTTCCTTTAATATTCTTTATTTTTCTATAAATATTTTCATCCATCAAATTTAATCTATAAAACAAATCCCATATATTTTTAGTTCCTAACCACGGAGATTTAATTCCTTTCCAATCTTTAGAAGATGCTATATTTCTCCCTGTTGGATTCATAAAAACAAAACAAATATCAGGATTATTTTTACAACCACCATTATAAATTGAATCTAGTTCTTTAGCTCCATACTTTAACTGAAGTTTATCATATTGAATTTTTAAATCTTCTAACTGCATCAAAACCACCAATATAATTTTATCATAAAAAACAATGTAATAAACTTACATTGTTGTAATAAACTTACATTGTTTTTTGCTTTTGTTCTTTTTCTTTTTCTTTCTTTTCCACTTTTTTAAAAATTACATTAACAACTATAAATATTGCTAATGGTATTGAAGCAAGACAAAAACCAATTAAAAGGAAAATAAAGAAAACATCATCATATATAACATAATCTTCTGGTGTTTTTTCGTTATACCAAATGGTTATATATTTATCAAAACCATCTTTATTTCTCTTTTCATCTGGTGAACCTGTATATGCTTTGCCATTAACATTATATTCATAAATTCCATCACAATAATCTTCCTGATTACTACGATTACAATTCTTATAATTAATAAGTGTTCCTTGTGCTTTTTGATAACCAAAACTTTCTATAAATTTTGGAACTATGTCATAAGCACCTATTCCAAAAAGAAGTGCCCCTGAAAACATTATTGGAAAAAGTATAAAACCTAAAAATATATTAACTATTATTCTAAATGTACTAGTTTTTAATTTTATACTTTCATCCTCAATAATTGGATTACCATAATCATTAAATTCATAAAATCCTGTTCCACAGTATTCACATCTAATATTTGTATTTTTATTTTCTTTACCACAATTTTTACATATCATAAAATACATCCTTTCCATACATAAGGAAAAAGGCGACTACCAAGAGCCACCTCCACCACCTCCGGAGCCTCCTCCTGATGATCCTCCACCAGAAGAACCACCACCACTAGAAGAACTAGATGGACTTGAAGACATAGCACTTTGGGCAGAAACCATCGTCGTATTCATAAATGTTTCAAATGCTACCATATCAAATATATCAGGTCCATCATACCATCTTGGAGCTTGTAATGTTATTGTTTCAAATTTTTTAATCCATGTATCTGATACACCTAATACATAAGTATAAGGTAAAATATCATAAAAATATGTTGGGTTTTGCATTACCATAGATTCTAATCTATCTTTTTCAGCTGTTTCTAAGAAATTTCTAAATCCTTTTATTTTGCCTAACATTTCATTACCATATGGAGTTCTCTTTGGTAAATATTTTAAACATACTATCATTCCCATAACGCAAACTATTCCAACCATATATGCTAGGAAAAATAGTGGATCTTGTGATATAGCTGGAAGAACCATTATAAACCAAGGTATACCTCCAAACATACCACCCCAAATTAAACCAAATAGTTTGGTAATTAATAATGAATTAGTAGTTTTACCATTAACATAAATAGTTTGTTTGCCACCAATTAACATACTAAATAAGAATGAAAAACCAATTCCAGGAAATAATACAGCTGGAACAAGCACTTCTGAATCTCCATAAATAATTAAAGGAGGAAGCGTAATAACAAAGAAAGTAATTATTATCATTATAACAATAGATACAAATTTATTTGATGCTATTTTTTCAAATATCTTATCTTTATTTTCTTTACTATTTATATTAGCTAATATTTTATTCATTGTTACATAAAAGCTATCATATAAATCAAATGATGTAACTTCATCTAAAATTTCTTCTTTAGAATTATCATCTTTTGAAAATAATGATGAATACGATTTTCTCCCCCTAAATAAACCATTTAAAAATACATGTTCATTTATATTATTACCATCATATTCTTTTAGTTTAATTATTTTAAATCCTTTAGAAGTTGAAAATAATGATTTCTCTTCTGTCTCTACTATTTTTATATAGCCTTCATTTGCTAAATATATTAAAAGAGATGTAACATCTTCACTATCAGCTTTACCTTTATATAAATATCCTACTTCTAAACTATTAAATCCTTTTGGCGGATAAAATTCTACAGTTTCAATAACTTGATCATCACGTCCATATTTATACCATATTAAACTAGATATAATTAAAAATATAATTGGAAGTATTAAACTAACAAAAGCTGATTTATATATAGGTAAACCTGCTCCAACAAAATAACCTTCTTCTAATTCACATCTAACAGTTAAAGCTTCATTCGCTCCTAAAATACCATTATATTGTCCTGTTATTTTATTGCCTGAAACTGAATATACAACCTTAGAATTTTCTGTAGAACCTTTTAATCCAGATGAAAAACCTAATTTACTAGAATCAAAATCTTTAGGCATTGTAATTGTAAAAGTAATATTACCTATTACAGTATCCCATTCCGTACCTATTAAATTATAGTATAATTCGTCATACCCTTTCATTGGGTCTTTACCTAAATTATAAGTATACTTAATAACATAAGTTTGTTTCCCTGTTAAAGTACGATTTGGATTACCAATTTGAATCATATAATTACCATTTTCTCTTGATACTGAATATTGATTATCAACATCTAAATTAGATACTTGAGCTCTCTTTTTTGATACAGTTCCATCTAATCTAACAATTTCATTTTTAAGAGGAATTGTTCTAAAAATACCATGTTTAGATATATTAAAATAAGCTGTAATATTTTCTGTGATATCTAATGTATTATTCTCATTAACAACTATATTAATATCATATGCATCTATTACATAATCTAAATAACCATATTCACTGCTTTTACTAGGAGTAAAACTAGAATGTTGATCATTTCCTGTTACATCAATTTCCAAATTATAATAAACTATATCACTTACATTATGTCCATTTAAAATAGTTAAATTTGACATAAAATCAAATTGATTAGAACCCACAGTAGCAATGGCAGCATGAGTTGATGAACCTATTAATCTATAATCTATATCAAAGTAAGACACTGTATAAAAATAATAAACATTTCCTTTTGTACTATTATTAAGTGTTCCTGTTAAACCAATTGCTTGAGTTGAACTAGTTGAATTATCTTTAAAAGTAATATTTGAGAAAGTCAAAGTATCAACTGTTAAACTTTGTACATCATTAACATTTGCATAAAGCGTTTGTTTACCTAAAGCATCTGTTTTAATTGGATTAATAAATAATAAAGATAATGTAATAATTATAATTAAGGATAAACCTCTTATTATTCTTTTCATCATATACCTCCACTACAGTTCTATTTTAACGTTTTCTTTTTCTGGTTTTAATATTTCAAACATTTTCTTTGTTTTAAAACCAAATATTTTAGCATCTACATTACTTGGAAACATTTCTACTCTATCATTAAAAATTCTTACCATACCATTATAACGTTTTCTAGTATCAGCAATATCTTCTTCTATCTTCGTAAGTTTATCACTTAAGTCTTTAAAATTTTCACTTGCTTTTAAATCCGGGTAAGCTTCAGCTAAAGCCATTAATTTAGTAATAGTATTTGATATTTGTTCATTCGTTTTTATCTTTTCAACATTTGACATATCATCGTAAACACCATTTCGTAAATTTACAATTTCTTCTAACGTATCCTTTTCATGTTTAGCATAACCTTTAACAGTTTCAACTAAGTTTGGAATTAAGTCCCATCTCTTTTTTAAAAAAACATCCATTACGGAAAAAGCTTCTTTTACTTTATTATTCAATTTAACTAAAGTATTATATGTAATAAATAAAACCATTAATAAAGCAATTCCTATCCCCATAGCAATATATTGCCACATATCAAACACCTCTCAATTATAATCATAACATATTTATAATCATTTTTAAAACATCAGTTTAAATTTAAATAATATTTTGCTATAAAGGTCTTACCTTTATCATAATTGATTTAATTATTTTCTTAGTTAAATACCAAATAAAAACTTACAATCCATTTTGTAAGTTTTTATATACCTAAATTATTTTTATATCAGTATTAATAACTATCTTAATTTCATCATTATTAACATAAAAATTAATATTATATAACTCTTTATCTATTCTTTTTATAACTAAGTCATATTCATCTATAATAAGAGATATCCATCCATCTTTATCTTCGTATGTAATATCACTTAAATAATCTTTAATATTAATTTCTTTATTAAATTCCATCTTCCTTAATATTTCACTATCTATAATAGTTTCTAATCCTATATAACTATTATTTACTTTAAATTTAATAAAAGGTGATAAACCTTGTTCCTTTTTGCCTTTCCTAGTTACTTCATAAGATATCCAAGATACTTTAATATCATAATCATTATATTGTTTATCATTAATATTAATCACTATTATCACCTTTCGTAAATATTTATTTTTTATTTACTACAATTAACGGAATATATATTTCATCATCTGTATATCCAGCATGTTGTGAATATAAAGCACTATCTCCTTTAGAAACTAAACATTTATTAGAATTACAAGCAATAGCTATGAAATCACCAACCGCATCTTCAAATAACTCATTTGGTATTCCATCACCAAAAAGTTTACTATCTATGATATCTTTTTTATCATATAATTCAAAATATTTACCAAATAGTAAATTAAATTTATCTTTAAATACATCTTTATATTCATCTTTTACTTTAAAGGATACTGCTCTTTGCTCTATAGATGTTGTTCTATCAAGCATTGCCATAAATTCTGGATAATCATCTAAAAATATATTATCAACTTTTATATGACCATGATCAGCTATTATAATAACTAATGAATCTTTTAGTTTTTCACATAATTTAGCTACTTTATCATTTCTCTCTTTTATAAGTTTTTTTACTTTTTCACAATCTGGACCATAATCATGCATTGTATGATCTGGTTCATCATCATAAACATAGATATATTTTTTACCTTTCTTTTTAGTTTCTTCATAAACCATATTTAACATATCATCTATATTTTTATAAACAATAACATTATTAGATTTAAAAGGAAAGAAATCTACCGCATAAGCTTCATTCTTCTCATTTATTTCATCTTCAATATATTTATAAGCCAATTTATTTTTTACTTTTAAAAATTCATCACACACCTCTTCTTTGCCTTTTTCCATTCCAAAGAAAAGTGTAATAGTTTTATCTATTGGTTTAATATAAGTATTCCAACCTAACCATCCATGTTCAATAGGATTTAAACCCGTTCTAATAGATGTCGTTGCTGCTGTTGTCGTCGCTGGAAATACCGAAGTTATATCTTTATATTTATTTTTAATAAAGAAATCTTCTTTATCTAAAGTTCTATCTAATATTCTAGATCCCATACCATCAAATAAAAATACTATAACATTTTGTGGTTTATTTTTATCTAATAAATCATCTATATATTTTAATGTTTGATGTTTATAAGATAAGTTAAAATATTTTCTTATTGAACAAGCTAAATTAGTTAAACATTCATTATAATTATTTCTTACTTTCATAGTCATATTCCTCCTTAATAATTATATCATAACATAATTATCTTTTTATTACTCTTGTAATAATAAAACAAGTAATAGATAATAAAATAAGACCTATATAATAAATATTTTTATTATTAATACCTGTTCTAGGAATTAATCTTATTATTAATTCATCATATACTGTTAATGTTAATTCACTTCCTTCTTCTTCTATTTCAAATGGTACTTTAGTTTCTATCTTATCATAACCTTCTGGAGCAACTGTTTCCATATAATAGTATTTGCCTATACCTAAATTTAATTTACCTATACCATCTTGATTAGTATCAATACAATTAATTAATTCATCATTTTCTTTATATACACAAATTTTTGCTCCCTCAAGTAATTGTTCAGTCGTTAAATCTCTTTTTTCAAAAGTTACTATTGACTCTTTCTCATTAGTAATTGCTTCATCAATAATTATACCCCCTTCATTTATTTCAAAATAATGTTTACTATCATCCAAAATATACCCTTCTGGAGCATTAGTTTCTCTAAAATAGTATTTGCCTTTAACTAGTAAATCATATTCTATTTTTCCTTCTTCATCAGTAATACCTGTATATATTAAAGTTTCACTTTCATCATCATTAATTCTATATATTTCTATAGTAGCTCCTTCTATTACATTAGCTTTTGATAAATCAGTCTTCTTTAAATAAAGATGACTATATTTTTCATTAGGTAAATCACTTTTATAAATATAACCATTATCATCTATTGTAAAGTAATGTTTTTCATCATTTAAGATATACCCTTTTGGTGCTTCAAGTTCAATAAAATAATATTTTCCATAAGGAATATTTTCGATTACAATTTTACCATTAGATGAAGTTGTATCTTTAAAATATTCTTTCCAAGTTCCATCACTTTGTAATTGATAAACAGCAATTGTTGCTCCAGGTATTGCTTTACTAGTAGAAATATCTGTTTTAGTAATTTCCACTTGTGTAGATTCATTTTTTAATGTATCAGTAAAAAAACAATTACCATCACTTGTTATTGTAAAATAATGTTTTTCTTTATCTCTTCCATAACCTTCTGGAGCTTTCTTTTCAACATAATAATATTCACCTTTTTTAATGTTTTTTACTTCTAAGATTCCTTCTTCATTAGTAATTCCACTATAAAATAATTCATCATTTTTATAATAAATATCTATATAAGCATTACTTAATGGTTTATTATCTTTACCTACTTTAAACAATGTAAATGTTGATGTTCTATCATTCTTAATAATTTGAAAAATATCATCACCAAATCCTGATACAGTTACTTCATACTTAACATTACTTTTTACATATCCTTCCGGAGCTTTTTCTTCTAATAAGTAGTATTCACCTTTTTCATAAGTACCAAAATCTAAAGCTTTAACTCCATCAGAAACAAGACATTTTATTTTAGTATTATCACTTTTATATAAACAAATCGTTGCTCCTTTTAATCTTGCTTCATCTTTAACTGAAGATATATCTCCTTGAATTTTACCATCTACTTTTTCTACTATTATTTTTGAAGTTATATAATTTGAACTACCTACTAATTCTAAACTTATATCATTTGGATCAGCTCTACTAGCTACTTTTTGTATTGAGTTGCCTTGTCCTCTTTTCTTATCTAAAGAACTTGCTAATATATAACTTTTCTTCGTCTTATATTTATTAAATTTTCTTTTTAATAATAATTTTATTTCACCTACATCAGTAGCTTCTATTTCTATTTCATTTCCATTAATCGAAGCTATACAATTAAGACAACTTTCAATAGAATAATTACTTAATACCTTATTTTTATCTATAATATTTTTCTTTTCCCCAATTAACATATTATTTATTTCTTTATTATCAATACTAGGTTTTAAATTATGATTCTTTATATCATTTTCTATTTCTTGAAAATATTTATCATACTTAGTTGTTTTTGTACAAGATATTTTACTATCATATGTACAAGTAGAAGCAAACCCAATATCTTCCGTTGGATATAATTCTTTCCATATCATAAGTTGAGTAATTGTATACCACCATTCACTAGTTCTTCCACTATATCCATACCCATAATACATAATTAATTTTATTCTTTCTTCATTAGCAACCCCATCTGCTATTAACTTACCATCACCATCTCCATAATAATCTTTTAATTGTTTCCAAGCATCATCATTACTTGGTAAATACTGACTATTTAAACCATCTGTAATTGGTACATTAGGTTGTACACAATAATAATAATTACCATTTTTATCTACAAATGGTTTCATAGCATACATATATCTAAATATCTTACCTCCCTTTGTCTTTGCAATATAAATATACCAAGTATTACCATTTGGATCTTTTATATGTCCACTCTTTTGCGTTATTGTCACTGCTTCACTAGCATTAACAATATTTACTCCTTTAATAAAACTTACTACCATTAATATTATTACTAATAATTTAACATACTTAAAATAATCTCCTTTTCTAATCATTCTTTTTTCCTTTCTATAAATTAAATAAAAGATAAATAATTATCTTACTCTTTCTATACAAAGTACTCTCTCCCTAATGGTTATAATAAGCATTAACTAAATATATCGTCAATAAATATTTTAAGTATTAATTTTTATCTAAAATACTAATTTAAATTAATTAATTATAATAAATATTTAATTCTTTTATAACATTAATTAATAATCAAATAATCTCTTCTTTTTAATAATTAATTTATTATTTTAGGTCTTTTTTTCATAAATAAAAAAACTTATAAACCTTTATGTTTATAAGTCAACTTTACATTAAATCTATCTTATTTATAATATCTTTTAATTTATTAATAGATTCCGTATTATAAATATCTTTAGAATTATTCATTACTTTTATAGTATAACAATGATAATTAGTAGAATCATTTATATCTTCACTATTCATTAATGAATCTAATAAAGTTTTAATTTCTTTATTTAAATCATTATTAATATTTTTAGTATATTCTACCTTTTTAGATGTTTCAGGAGTTCCTCCTAAATTAGCTTTATAATTTTCTATAATTTTAACTACTTTATTATTATCTAAATCTATTTGATAATAAGAACTTGTATAACTACCACCATCATTTAGTAATGTTTCAAATTTTAAATCAGTCGTTACTTCATATTTATTATTACTATCTAATTTAAATTCATAACTAATATCTTTTTTTATAGAAGAAGGTTTAACCCATTCATCTAATTTTATATCTTTAATTACATTATTAGGTATTATTGCTACAAAGTACCAAAAAGCCATATCATCTGTTCCAATTTCTGGTTCTTCACTATCTAATTTAAATATTACTGTATCATCTATTAAAACATCTTTTAATTCATATTTAATACTACCAGAACCAACTTCTTTTACTTCAACAAATATAGTATTATTATTTAAAATATTTTCATTTACTTTTAAAGCATCTGAATATAAATTATAAAAAGCATTTAATTCTTCTTTACTATCTATATAGTATTTACTCTTATCTATTTTATCTTGATAATATTCATGTGTTTGTAGTTCATATTTAACTATTTCTATTTTCGAATTATCTTCTTTCATACTATTATCACATTTATTACTTAATCCAAAATATAATAGAATTAATCCTCCTAAAAGTATAATAAGTATTAAAGCTAATATACAATATTTCTTATTCATAATATCCCTACTATCATACTAAATATTATAAAATATAATTAACTATAACTCAATATAATTATGTGAACAAGCTCTAATTAATCTATTCATAATAGCTAGTCCAAGTCCTTCAGCTTTTACTCCTTCAATAATAACTAATTCTTTATTTTCTTTATCAATACTACGTAATATTTTAAATAAATTATGTGATATATCTTCTAAACTTTTCCCATAACTAATCACATTATTAAAGTATTTAACATTATCTTCATTAGTTATTACTAAAGTATTATTAGTTTCTAATTCTTTCATTTTATCTAACATTTTCTTTTTATCATCACTATATATTAAAACACACTTAGTTTTAGGTGCATAATGCTTATATTTCATTCCTGGAGATAACACTACTTCATCACTTGAAGCTTCCTTAAGAACATGAGGAGAAACAACTACTTCACCAAATTCTTTTAAATCATCATAAGTTATTTTACCAGGTCTTAAAATATTTATTTTATTATCTATAACTCTTATAACTGTTGATTCTAAACCTATTTTAGTTTCTCCTCCATCTAAGATATAATTTACTTTATCATTTAATTCATTAAAGATATCTTGGACATTAGTTCCACTAGGTCGACCAGATATATTAGCACTAGGAGCTGCTATTGGTGTATTAGCAAGTTCTATTAAATCATGTGCTATTTTATTTTCTGGCATTCTAACTCCTACTGTATCTAAGTTAGCTGTTACGACATTAGGAACGTTACCTTTTCTTTTAAAAACAATAGTTAAAGGACCAGGGAAAAACTTTTCAACTAATTTTCTTTCTAAAGGTGTTACTTCTGCCACTATTCTTTCTATCATCTTCATATCTGATACATGTAATATTAAGGGATTATCAGAAGCTCTTCCTTTAGCTATAAAGATCTTCTTAACAGCTTCTTCATTTAATCCATCCGCCCCTATTCCATAAACAGTTTCAGTTGGAAATAAAACTAATCCTCCCTGTTTAATAGTTAAAGCTGCATCTTTTAATTCTTCCTTTTGATAACCTTTTGTTAAATCTAAATAATCTGCCATAAAACCACCACTTAAAATTATACTCATCTTTATAAAAAAGACAAATAAAAAACTCATCAAATGAGTTTTTATAACCAAAAATTAAACATATAATATAAATAATAATAAATAGTTCTTAAATTATCATTCTCTACTAAAATACTATCTCCCATAAAGAAAGTAAAACAATTATAAATAACACTAATAAATATTAAAGTAATAATTAATTTTTTAAATTCTATATGTAAATTTTTATTATTTAATAAAGATAATATAACTATTATAGTACCTATACATAGTAACCAACTAAAATCATAAATATATCTTGGTAAAATACCAGCCATCTCAGTATCTGCTATTACTATAATAATTGAAAATATTAATGAAGCCAAACAAATATTAGATAACTGTTTATTATTAATATCTTTTTTAAATTTATAAAATAATAATCCTAAAAGACATATTAAGTTTCTAAAATAGAATCCTCCATACATCTTTTCATATATACTTTTGCCTAAATATGATGTTGTTAAACGATAGTTTTCTAAGAATGGAAATAAAGTAGATATTTTACTAGGTGCTATAAAGAAATAATATAAACCTAAGAATATACGATCTAATTTAAATCCTCTTTTAGTCATATCATTTGTCGTCAAATTATAGTTGGCTCCAAAATCAAATATATTACCAAAACGAGCATAATTATAATACATTAAAAACATTGCTACTATAATATAAGGTAACATAAATAAAATAGTTTCTTTAATTGACTTCTTACTAAACATTTCTCTTTTTTTAAAGACATAATCTCCAAATATAATAAGAGCTAAAAAACTACCTAGTAAAAGCTGTGGACGACATCCTGCTACTAAAGCCATACATAAACTACCTAAGAATAAATACTTAGCATTAAGTTTATTTTTTAATGTTGCTTTAATCCATAAACCTAAACCAAAACAAGAAAAAGTTATTCCTAAAGAAACAGGCAAATTATAAAATGTTGGTTCTCCAGCAAAGAAAGGAACTCCCCCTACCATAACCATAAAGATTCCTAATATTAAATACCACATATAAGATGTCTTAGGAAAATATTTCTTTATTACTTGATATAATAAATAAAATATTGCTATATTTAATAGAAATAAAACTATTCCCATAGCTATATTATTAGGTAAATTATGATGTGTTACTAAATAATAAGGTAAATATAACATGGCACAAGGAACAATTCCAAAGTATGAATAATACTTACCTTTATAATAAGCATAATCCCAAAAATATTCAGAATATCTTTCTACTTTTGAATCACGATAATGTGTATCATAAGGATTATCTAATTCTTCTAATTTAGGAGATACTTCTAAATCTAAATAAAATTGTCCTTTAGCCAATGATTTGGCTAAATTTTTATATTGTGAGAAATGTGAATTTTCTCTTACTGTATAAGTTTTATTATTTAAATAAGTTAAACCCCCATAACATAAAGAAATTAAAACTATAATAATTCCTGTTATAATTATTGAATATTTAAAATTATATTTTAATTCAAATAAATTATTTTTAGGATTAATACATAAAATACTAAATATAACTATAAAACATAATATTAATCTAATATTACTTATAAACAAAGGAACAGTTGGATTAATAGCAATCTTATTTATTTTAAACTTCTTATCATCTTTAATACTTTTTAATCTTATCTTAATATCATAAACATTTCCACTAGGATTTACTTTAGCATAATAACTATTACTTATTGTACTAGCATATTCCCTATCTCCAGCTACCAAATACAACTGGTTCGCTTCATCAGTAAAAGATAACTCATACGTAAAAAATAAATTACTATCATTACTTAAATCTATATATAAAGTATTTAACTTATTATCTAAACCATTTATTTCTATATAAGCATTATCTTTATCTACTATTTCACATTCATTATCACAATTAATTCCTTGTAATTTATAATCTTTTAGTTCTAAATATTCATCTTTATTTATTAATAAAGATTCATAATGACGAAAATTAAAAATAGTTAATTCTAAAATAATTGAACATATTAAACTAATTAAAATATATTTAACTAAACTATTTAAATATTTATTCTTAACTAAATTTAACTTATATAACAATATTAAAATAACAATTAATATAATAAAAATTATTATCATAGAATAATTTTCACCCCATACAAAGTTCTCTATTAATTATATCACTATTTTTTAAAACATAACTTAATAGTTTCTTCTGTTGTTTTTAATATTTCTTCACTAGGTACACCATTATTTATTAAATTTTGAATATGAGTAGCTAACTCACTTAAACCAACTTTAATAGAATCATTTTGTAAACCCTTTTTATTTTGTTGCATATCATCAAAATTAATTACTATAGTATCTTTATCTACTTTATCTATTCTTTGATAAAAATAAGCCTTACTATCATCATTAGTTTGACCTATTTGCAAAGTAATACCTCTACAATTAATATAATATACATAACCATTATTAGTTTCATAAGGTGCTATATATAACTTATCTGCATACATTCTAATCGCATCATAAAAATATTTAAGTTTTTTAATAAAATTTAAATCTATTTCCGTATAACCACTACTTATACTAACCCATTCATCAAATAAAATAGGTTTCTTTTTAGAAAAAGTAATCAACCAATTAATAAATACTTCATTATTTAATATATTATGTACTTCTAAAGTATCATTTTCTACTTTACGACAATAATCATAAAACCATTGTTGATGAGTTTGATTTATATCTCTAGGTAAAGATTCCATCATTAAGTTTCACCTCGGTTATTAATTTTAGCACAAACTATTATAAATGCAACTTTAAATATAAATTTGCTTTTATTTTTATTTTAGTTATAATATCTAACGTGATATTTATGGAAGAAAGACATTTTATAGTTAGTAAAAAGACCCCTCTTAAAAAAGAAGGATCTGAAGCCATTTTATATGATGTAAATGGTCAAGTATATAAAGAATTTAAAATAAATGTTCATAAAAGAACATTAAAAGCTAAAAAAGATAAATTAATTTATTTAAATCATTTAAAGCATTTGGCTCCCTATTATCCGCATATTTATACTTTAATAACATCTATACTAGATCAAGATAAATTAAAAGGATATATAATGGAAAATATATTAGGTCAACATATAAGTGAATTAAATTTAAGTTATGAAGAAAAAATAACTATTTTAAAAACTTTAAGAAGTATCTTAGAATCTTTTAATAAAGAAGGTATCTTTTATCATGATATAAGATTTCCTAATATAATAATGACTCCTAATAATCATTTAATATTATTAGATATTGATAGTATAACTACTCCAGATAATCCATTTATGGATATTATACCTTCTGAATTAGATAGTTATATTATGAATGGTGGAACTCATGGTTTAAATAGTCAAATAGCTATGTTTAATTTATTTACTAACCATCTCTTAGGTGATAATTACTACGATACTAAAAAACCTATTTTAGATCAAACAGGTTTAAATCTTATCTTAGCTTTAAGACATTCTACTCCTGATTCAGCTTTTGATCATGAATATTTATATGAACATATAACAAGAAAATAAGAATCTTTAATGATTCTTATCAGACTGTTGACAAATAGGTAAATATTTTTACTTATTTGTCTTTTTTTTATAAAAAAGTATAATCTAGAGTATTAT
>CANQOR010000012.1 GCA_947625535.1 uncultured Bacilli bacterium | reverse complement strand
GAATGATTACCTGATTTAATTTCAACGACTTATTTCCCATCACTGCATATATTGGGAATTTCTAACTATAATCAATACTTTGTTTTATAAATATTGACGAAATAAAGAAAAAATAGTAAAATACTTTTAGATTTTTCTTATGAAAGACGAGTAATATATGATGAAGATTTAAGAGAGGGCTAGTTGGTGGAAAGGCCTAATTGGATAATATATGAAGAACAGCTTTCAAATAGTAAGAACGCATTAATGCGATAAAGTAAATTATGAGAGTACCTAGGTAAAGTAAGGTGGCACCGCGGAAATATCCGTCCTTACGAAGTCTGGTACTTTTTTTATTAGGAGGAAATAAAATGATAAGTAAACCAAAAGGAACATATGATATTTATGGAGAAGAAGCTAAGAAGTGGCAATATGTAAGTCGTGTTGTTGATGAAGTAATGGAACGTTATAATTATGGCTTTATTAGGACACCTATTTTTGAAAATACGGAAGTATTTCATCGCGGGGTAGGAGATACAACAGATATTGTTACGAAAGAAACATATGATTTTGTCGACCGTGGGGAACGTAATATGACTTTACGTCCTGAAGGGACAGCTGGAGTTGTAAGAAGTTTTATTGAAAATAAAATGTATGGATTAGCTTCACAACCTGTTAAACTTTACTATAATGGAACAATGTATCGTTATGAAAGACCACAATCTGGAAGAGATAGAGAACTTACACAATTTGGCGTAGAAGTTTTAGGTTGTAGTGATGCTGCAATGGATGCTGAAGTTATAACTGTAGCAGTTAATATTTTTAAATTATTAGGTCTTAAAGGCATTAAAGTTAAATTAAATAGTTTAGGTGATAATGAATCAAGAAATAATTATCGTGAAGCTTTAGTTAAATACTTGGAACCACATATTAATGAATTATGTGAAGATTGCCAAGAAAGACTTCATAAAAATCCTTTACGTATCTTAGATTGTAAAGTAGATAAAGATAATGAAATACTTAAAAATGCTCCATCTATTTTAGATTATTTAAATGAAGATTCCGCTAATAGATTTGCAGATGTCCAAAATTATTTAGAAGTTTTAGATATTGATTATGAGGTAGATCCTAAAATCGTTAGAGGTTTAGATTATTATTCTCATACGGTGTTTGAAATTGAAGCGACCGTAAAAGATTTTGGTGCTAATAATGTATTAGCTGCGGGAGGAAGATATGATAATTTAGTTGCTAATTTAGGTGGACCTGAAACACCAGGAATTGGCTTTGCTTGCGGTATGGGAAGACTTATTATGGCTTTAGATAAAGAAGAGATAGTTTTACCAATAAATAATGAATTAGATGCTTTTATTTTATATGTTAATGATACAGAAAAAGAATATGCTTTAGCTTTAACACAAGATTTAAGATTAAATGGTTTAAGAGTTGAAACAGAATATATGAATCGTAATTTAAAGGGTCAATTTAAGCAAGCAGATCGTTTGAATGCTAAATTCTTAGTTATATTAAATGATGAAGACTTAGTAGGTGGCGAGATTCAAGTAAAAGATAATAGAACAAAAGAAACAACAATGGTTAAAGAAGCAGAAATAGATGATTATTTAGATTTAAATTGTAGGTGATTAAAATGGATTTAAAAGATTTATTTGAAAATGTAAAAATTGGAGATATTGTAACTGTTTGTGGATGGATTAGAAATCATCGTAAACAAAAAGAATTTGGTTTTATAGATTTTTCTGATGGAACTACTTTTAAACATTTACAAATTGTTTATGATAATAAAATTAATAATTTTGATGAAATACAAAAAATGTTAGTAGGTTGCGCAATTAAAGTAACAGGAAAGATAGTTGAATCTTTAGGAAACCAAGACTTTGAATTAAAAGCTAATGAAGTTTTATTAATGGGAGATTGTCCAGCTGATTATCCTATTCAACCTAAGAGACACACAAGAGAGTTTTTAAGAGATGTAGCTTATTTACGTCCTCGTACTAATCTTTTCCAAGCTGTATTTAAAATACGTAGTATTGCTGCACATGCTATTCATGAATATTTTCAAAGTCATAATTATGTTTATGTACATACACCATTAATTACTACTACTGATTGTGAAGGTAGTGATCAAATGTTTAAAATTACAACTTTAAATATGAATAAATTACCTTTAAAAGATGGTAAAGTTGATATGAGTAAAGATTTATTTGGTAAACAAGCATTTGTTACAGGAACTGGTCAATTACATGGTGAAGCATTTGCGATGGCCTTTAAAAAGATATATACTTTTGGACCTACTTTTAGGACAGAGAATTCTAATACAAAGACACATGCTAATGAATTTTGGATGATTGAACCAGAGATAGCTTTTTGTGATTTAAATGGTTTAATGGATGTAGAAGAAGAAATGCTTAAATATGTAGTTAATTATGTATTAGAACATGCTAAAGATGAAATAGATTTTTGTGATAAATTCGTTGAGAATGGTTTGAAAGATAAATTAAATAAATTAGTTAATTCTGAATTTGTTAGAATTTCACATCATGATGTTGTCGATATATTAAAAAAAGCTGATATTAAATGGGAATTTACACCATCTTATGAAGATGATATTGCTAAAGAACATGAAAAATATATTACGGAATATTTTAATGGCCCTGTATTTATTACTAATTGGCCAAAAGATATAAAAGCTTGGTATATGAAAGTTAATGATGATAATAAAACAGTTGCTGCTGTTGATTTAGAAGTACCAGGTGCTGGTGAATTAATGGGTGGTTCACAAAGAGAAGAAGATTATAATAAATTATTAAAACGTTGTAAGGAAATGAATATTGATACTGATACTGTTGAATGGTTTATTAATTTAAGACGTTTTGGTGGTTGCTACCATTCAGGTTTTGGAATGGGCTTTGAAAGATTAATTATTTATCTAACTGGGGTTGAAAATATTAGGGATGTTATACCTTTCCCTAGAACACCAGGTAATTGTGATTATTAATATAAAAAAAATTTTAGAAAGGGTGGTTATATGAAAGAAAACATATATAGAACACATCATTGTATTGATATAGATAAAGATTTAGTTGGTCAAAAAGTTACAGTAAGTGGGTGGATTGAAAATATAAGAGACCATGGTGGTGTATTATTTTTAGATTTAAGAGATAATACTGAAACACTACAAACTGTAAGTAATGATGATTCTTTATTTATGGGTCTTGCTAAAGAATCAGTTATAAAACTTACAGGTACTATTAGAAAACGTAGTGAAGATACATATAATCCACGTTTAAAAACAGGAGAAGTAGAACTTTTAGTAGATTCTTTAGAGGTTTTAAGTCCTTCTTTACATGAACTTCCTTTCAATATTATGACTAGTAAGGAAGTTGCTGAAGATTTACGTTTAAAATATCGTTACTTGGATTTACGTAATAATAAAGTTAAAGAAAATATGCAACTTCGTAGTGATGTTTTACATTTTTTAAGAAATAAAATGGTTGATTTAGGTTTTATGGAAGTTCAAACTCCTATCTTAACAGCTTCTAGTCCAGAAGGAGCAAGAGACTTTGTCGTTCCATCTAGAAACTTTAAGGGTAAGTTTTATGCACTTCCTCAAGCACCACAAATATATAAAGAATTATTAATGGTTGGAGGAATTGAAAAATATTTTCAAATTGCTCCTTGTTTTAGAGATGAAGATGCAAGAGCTGATCGTACTTTAGAATTCTACCAATTAGATTTAGAAATGAGTTATGTTACAGAAGATGAAGTATTAGATGTTGGCGAAGAAATATTTTATGATGTCTTTACTAAATTTAGTAATAAAGAGGTATCTAAACGTCCATTTAGAAGAATAGCTTACAGGGATGCTATGGAAATGTATGGTACTGATAAACCTGATTTACGAAATCCTCTTATTATTAAAGATGCTTCTTTAACTTTAAAAGATACAACATTTGGACCTTTTAAGAAAAGCGTTATTAAAGTAATTGTTGTACCTGATATCGGAGATAAACCTAATAGTTGGTTTAATGAAGTAGTTGATTATGCAACTAGTATTGGAATGCCTGGTATTGGTTATTTAACTTTAATGAATGATAATACTTTTAAAGGACCTATTGATAAATTTTTAAGTGATGAAGAAAGAAAATCTTTAATTAAAGATTATGATATGAAAGAAAATAGTGTTATGTTCTTTATTGCTAATAAGAAATTAAAAACAGCTCAAAAATTTGCTGGTTTAATAAGAGATGAATTAGGACGTAAGTTAGATTTAATTGATAAAAATAAATTAGAATTATGTATTATTAAAGATTTTCCAATGTTTGAATATGATGATGTAACTAAGAAGTATGAATTTTGTCATAATCCTTTTAGTTTACCTCATGGAGGTATTAAAGATTATGAAGATAAGAAGGATGTTTTAGATATTTTAGCTTACCAATATGACTTTGTATGTAATGGTAATGAAATGGCTAGTGGGGCGATTAGAAACCATGATTTAGATAGTTTAGCTAAAGGATTTGAAGTAGTTGGATATACTAGGGATGAAGTTGAAGTTAGATTTAAATCTATATTTACAGCTTTTAAATATGGTTGTCCGCCCCATGGAGGAATGGCTCCTGGAATTGATCGTATTTTAATGCTTATTAAAGATGAACCTAATTTAAGAGAAGTGCAAGCATTTCCACCAAGTGCTTCAGGAGCTGATAATATGATGGGTAGTCCTTCTGAGTTAACTAGAACACAATTAAAAGAATTAGGAATTAAAATAGAGGTGAAAGATAATGAGTAAGTTTACTAAAGAAATGGTTGATGATTATGCTGATAAATTATTGATTGGTTTAACTGATGAAGAAAATAAAATGGTTTTGGATGAATTTGACATTATTGATGCTAATTTAGATTTAGTTAATGAAATACCTAATATAAGTAGTGTTACTCCAATGACTCATTGTTTAGATGATTTTGTCTATGAACTTAGAGATGATGTTATAGTACCATCAGTTCCTATTCCTGAATTACTTCGTAATGCTGGAGAGACTGATGGAGATGAAATACAAGTTCCAAAGGTTGTTGGGTAGGTGATTTTATGAAATATATGAATAAAACAGTTTTAGAATTACATGATATGTTAGTAAAAGGTGAAGTAACTAGTGATGAATTAGTTAAAGAGTCTTTAGAATTATCACATGAAGTTCAAGATAAATGTAATGCTTTTGTTACTATTTTAGATGATGCTAAGGGCGGGGTTGTTACAGATAATTTACTTTCTGGTATTCCTTATGGTGTTAAAGATAATTATTCAACAAAAGATATTTTATCAACGGGTTCTTCTAATACTTTAAAAAATTATATACCATTTTTTGATGCTACTAGTGTTGAACATTTAAATAAAGCTGGAGCAATTAAAGTAAATAAGACTGCTTTAGATGAATTTGGAATGGGTGGTACTGGTACTACTTGTCATACGGGAGTTGTAAGAAATCCTTGGGATTTAACGAGAATGTGTGCAGGTTCTTCTTCTGGTTCAGCGGCAGCTGTAGCTGCTGGAGTTTATCCTTATGCTTTAGGTAGTGATACGGGGGATTCTATTCGTAAACCGGCAGCTTATTGTGGTGTTGTCGGTTATAAACCAACATATGGAATGATATCAAGATATGGTTTATTTGCTTTTGCTTCTTCTTTAGATCATTGTGGAGTTTTAACAAGAAGTGTTAAAGATGCAGCTGCCGTAGTTGATGTTATGAAAGGAATAGATCCTAATGATATGACTTCTTGGGATTCTAGTAAGATTAATTTACTTGATGCTTGTACAGGAGAAGTTAAAGGTAAAAAATTATGTTATATTAAAGAATTAGTTGATCCAGATCGTTATAAAAATGCGTCTAGAGAATTAATAGAACATTTAGATAATTTTTATAAGACAGTTGATTTAGCTCGTAGTTTAGGTATTACAGTTGATGAAGTATCAGTAGATGATAATTTACTTAAAGCAGTACCTTCTGTTTATGTAGTTATATCTTGTGCAGAAGCAACTAGTAATATGTCTAATTTAACAGGTATTATCTTTGGTCCCCGTGGAGAAGGAGATAATTACATAGAAATGATGAAAGATCATCGTACAAAAGGTTTTTCACCATTAATTAAAAGAAGATTTGTTATTGGTTCTTATGTCTTACAAAAAGAAAATCAAGAAAGATATTTTAAAAATGCTCAAAGAGTAAGAAGATTAGTAGTTGATAGATGGAAAGAACTATTTAAAGATTATGATGGAGTTATCTTACCAGTTGGTACTGGCCCTGCTAAGAAATTAGAGGGCTCTGTAGATATTCTAGATAAAAATACAGCTTGCTTAGAAGAACATTTACAAATTGGTAATTTTGGTGGTTTCCCATCTATTACAATACCTAATGGATTTATTGATAATTTACCAGTAGGAGTTAATATTACAGGCAACTATTATGATGATGAAAATGTTTTAAATATTGCTTATGCTTTAGAAAGTGCTATGGATTATAAAAATCAAATAGCTAAGGAGGTTAAGTAATGACAAAATATATTGCTAAAATAGGACTTGAAATGCACTGTGAAGTAAGTGAAACTAATACAAAAGTATTTAGTGCAGCAGAAAACTCTTATAGTGAAAAACCTAATACAAATGTTAGACCTCTTGATATGGCTTTTCCTGGTACTTTACCAGTAGTTAATAAAGAAGCTGTTCGTTTAGCTTTAATGGCTAGTATGATATTAAATTGTAGTCAACCAGAATATATGTATTTTGAAAGAAAAAATTATTATTACCCAGATTTACCTAAAGGTTTTCAATTAACGCAAGAAACTAAACCTATTCCAGTAGGTATTTATGGTAAAGTAGAATATGAATGTGATGGACAATTAAAAACTGTTAGAGTAAATAATTTACATTTAGAGGAAGATGCTGCTTCTTTAGACCATTTTTATGATACTAGTAATATTGATTATAATAGAGCTGGTGTTCCTTTACTAGAACTTGTTACAGAACCAGATATTCATACAGCTAAAGAAGCTGTAGCATTTCTAGAACATATGAGAAGTGTTTATCAATATGCAGGTATTTCTGAAGCTGATAGTAAAAAAGGCCAAATAAGATGTGATGTTAATGTTTCAATTATGGAAGAAGGATTAGATGAGTTTGATCCTAAAAACTGGGGAACTAAAATTGAAATTAAAAATGTTAACTCTTTTGGAGGAGTAAGAGATGCTATTAACTATGAAATAGAAAGACAAATTGAACTTAAAGAAACTAATGAATATGATAAAATAGAACAACAAACTCGTCGTTGGGATGAAGAATCTGGAACAACTATATTTATGAGAAGTAAAGTTGATGCAATAGATTATAAATATTTTGTTGAACCTAATATTCCTAAGTTTAAAATAAGTCCAAAATGGTTAGAAGAAATTAGAGCTTCTATACCAGAATTAGCTATGGATCGTAAGAATAAATATATTGAAGGATATGGATTATCTTCTTATGACGCAGGAGTTTTAGTTAAAGAAAAAGCTATTTCTGATTATTATGAAGAATGTGTTAAAGTAGGAATAGATGCTAAAGTAGCTGCTAACTGGGTTACAGTTAATATAGTTGGAGAATTAAATAAAGAAGAAATAAGTATTAATGAATTTTATTTAACACCAGCTATGTTAAAACAAATAACTGATGCTTTAGCAAGCGGGGTTTTATCTTCAAAGCAAGCTAAAGAAGTATTTACGAAAGCTTTAGAAGATAAGAAAGAACCTAAAAATTATATTAGTAAAGAAAATGCTCAAATAAGTGATGAAGCTTTACTTACTAATATTATTGTTGAAATATTAGATAATAGTAGTGAACAAATCGCCCAATATAAGGGTGGTAGAGATAATATATTTGATTACTTTGTTGGTCAAGTTATGAAAAATACTCGTGGTAAAGCTAACCCAGTTATGACTAAAGAAATATTACATAAAGAACTAGATAAAAGATAATTATTTAGTTCTTTTTTCTTTTTTATGATATAATGAATAAAGAATAAGGTATATATGATACTTGTGGGAGGAATATAGATGGCAGATAATTATTATGATAAAAAAATCGAAGAAGAAAATAGTAAATTAACTAAATATGGTAAATTAGTTGATATTGCTTTTGATTATCTTGAAGCGAAAAATAGTCATAAACAAAAATCTTTAGAGAGTGCTTGGGAAAAAGTAAGAGCTGCTAAATCACCTAAAGAAAGAACTTCTCGTTTTAATACATTTTTAAAAGTTTTACATGAAGATAAGGCGTTTCGCAGTAGAAGAGTTTCAACTACAGAAGTAGAAAATAAAATAGCTGATAGATTTAAATACTTAACTAAGATTATGGATTATAGTATGACTTATGATTATGCTTCTGAAATTAGTTATAAAGCTTTAGAAGTAATTGAACAGTATGCTAGAGAATATATTAGTGCGGTAAGACAAATTGAATCTTTAAAGGCACAAAAAGAAGAAGCTGCTAAAAGAAAAGTAGAGGATGAAAGAAAAGAAAGAGAAGATTTAGAAGAAACTCCTTCTTATAGAACTGGTCGTAGTACTTATACTCCTTCTTATGAAGAACCAAAAAGAGAAGATAAAGTTAATGTTAAAGTAGGTAGTGAAGTAATATATCATGAATATGATTCTTTTGAAGAAAAACAAAAGAAAGCAATAGATTATTTAGTTAAAAAGATTGAAGAGAGTAAAACTCACGGATATATGTATTTGTCTTATGATGAAGAAAGAATGCTTGAAAAAGTATTAGGTGAAGGCAAATACTTAACGGTTACAGATATGTTAGAATCTGGTTTATCTATTCAAGCTATTTATAATAATTTTAAGAAATATAATAAAGAATCTAAGATACCTTTTAAAAATCCTTCTTATACACCTAGTTTAGAAGATTTATATAAGGTAGCTTCTGAAATAACTAACCATTTGCCTGATGAATTAATGCGTCCTAGTTATGCTTTAAATCCTGAAGGTAAATATGAATTACAATTAAGAAATTTATCTAAGATGAGTGCATCTTTAGAGATGTATGATGTTATGTATAATATTTATCTTACATACTTTAATAAATTAAAAAATGAAGAAAAAGAGAAAATAAAAGATAAATTTAGAAATAATAAAATATTTGATTATTATAAAGATAAATTTAAAATAGATGATTTTGAAATACTTAGTACTTCTAAATTAAAGATATTTGTTAATGAAGAAGTTAGAGATAAAATGATGCAAAATTATTTAAATTATTTAAATGATAATCCAGATAATGTTAGAGCTATTACTAGAGCTTGTACGTATATGACAGTACAAGAAATGGTTTCTACTTATTACGCTATTAAAAGTAAATATAATACTTATAGTACTGTTTATCCAGGACCTGATGAAGAAAGACAAAGAGAAAGACATAATAAGAATTTAACTGATTTACAACTTAATTTTGCTTTAGCAATATTAAATAAGAAAAATTTAGGTGAATTAACTACTGTAGAAAGAAATAGACAATTAGAAATTATTGTTAAAGAAGATTTACATGAAGAAGTTAAATTTGCTTTAGGAGAAACTAAAGAAACCCATGAGGAAGTTAATGAAGTTACAGAAGAAAAGACGGAAGGTAAAACAGAAGTAGCTGAAGATGGTTTATATCATTATCGTGCAGGAGATCATGAAAGTAAGACAGTTAATAGAGCTGTAGCAGCGAGATATAATGCCCAACATCGTTTCTTTGGAATGAGTAAATTACAACAAACTATGGCTAGAATGTCTGGTAAATGGAATAGATTTAACGAATTATGGAATCGAGCATTAAGAGCAACTGGAGAAGAACAAGAACAAATTGCTGATGAGTTAGATTCAATGTTTAGGAGATAATATGGAAAAAGAAGATTTTAATGAATATATGGAATTTTTTAAGAGTCAACCTTTAAAAGAAAAACAAGATATTATAATAGAACAACTTAAGATGTTAATGGGACTTACTAATTCTATGTGTAAAGAATTAAATGTTAATAATGAAATATTATTAAATAAAGAAATTGCTGATTTAAATAATAAAGATTATACAGAAGATGATTTTGCCGAAGCGTTAATTGTATATATTAATTCTATCCAAAATTCATTGTGTGATTTTAATAATCATTTATCTGATATAGCTGATAATATATAAAGTACTTTAATAGTACTTTTTGTTTTTTTTATATTTATTTATTTATATTTTTATGTTAAGATATTAATGTATATAATAAAGAGGTGTTGGGTATGTTTGGAAAAATAAAGTTTATTTCTGGTAACGTAGCTCATGTAGAAACAATTGCTAAAGCTGAAGAAATGGGAGATTTAATGAATGTTCACGTTGTCTTTGAAGCTCCAGATCAAGCTATTTTAGGGGAAGTAGAAGAAGTAACTGATGAAGTAATTAAAATTAGATTCTTAGGTGAATTTCACGATAATAAATATGTTTCAGGTGTTATTCGTAAACCAGTTTTATCTAGTCATATTAGAACAATTAATGATGAAGAATTAAAAGCTATTGTTGGTGTTTATGATGAAACAACTTTTAAATTAGGTCAAAGTTCTATTTATACTAATTATGAAGTATGTGCTGATATTAATAATTTATTTGCTAACCATATGGCAGTATTTGGAAATACTGGTTCTGGTAAATCTTGTGGGGTAGCAAGAATAGTTCAAAATATATTTTCTAATCCAAAATTAGTTTCTTATAATGCTAATATCTTTATATTTGATGCTTATGGTGAATATAAAACAGCTTTTAAAGATTTAAATAAATTAAATCCAAATTATAGTTATAAATTTATTACAACTAATATTCAAGAACCTACTGATTATGAATTAAAGATACCATTTCATTTACTTAACTTAGATGATTTAACTATTATGTTACAAGCTGATAAACATAGTCAAATACCTATTTTGGAAAGAGCTTTAAAACTTACAAGAATATTTAGTAAAGATGATGAAGTTGCTGAAAAATATAAAAATCACTTAATAGCTAAAGCACTTATTGCTATTTTATATAGTAATCAAATTACAGCTAATAAGAAGAATGATATATTTAAAGTACTTGAAGTATGTCATACTAAAGATTTTGATTTTGATAGTGTTATTCAAGGTTTAGGTTATACTAGAACATTATCTGAATGTTTTGAAATAGATAGTAATGGTAATTTTGGTGAATCTGTTTTAATTACTGATTATATTTTAGATCATATTAATGAAGAAATGGAAATGACTGAAGAACCAGTAAATTCTTTCTATTCAATGAGAGATTTTGCAGCAGCATTGGAATTTACATTAATTAGTGAAGGTTTTCAAAATAATGAACAATTATATGATGATTCTATGTTATTAAAAGTTAGATTAAATTCTATTATAAATAGTAAGATTGCTAATATATATAAATGTGATAATTATATTTCGACTGAAACTTATATAGCTTCTTTAGTTGCGGTTGGTAATAAGAAAGCCCAAGTTATTAATATGAACTTAGAGGATATTGATGATACTCAAGCCAAGATTATTGTTAAAATTGTTGCAAGAATATTCTTTGATTTTTGTAAGACTAGAAAGCAAAGAGCTACAATTCCTTTCCATTTATTTTTGGAAGAAGCACATAGATATGTTCAAAAGGATGCCGATGTTTTCTTAATTGGTTATAATATTTTTGATCGTATTGCTAAGGAAGGTCGTAAGTATGGTGTTTTATTAAATATCATTTCTCAAAGACCAGTTGAAATATCTGAAACTGTTATTGCTCAATGTAGTAATTTCTTAATATTTAAAATGACACACCCTAAAGATATTGAATATATTAGAACTATGCTTCCTAATATTTCTGCTGATGTTATTGAAAAGCAAAAGATTTTACAACCAGGTAACTGTGTAGGATTTGGCGGAGCATTTAAATTACCAATGGTAATTAAGATGGAAATGCCTAATCCGGCACCAAATTCTAACTCTTGTGATGTAAATAATTGTTGGAAGATTCAAGGAGCATTTAATAATCCTGGTAATGGGGGAGGTGCTGGTAGTCCAGTACAAGCACAAGCTCCAGTTCAAGCGCAAGCGCAAGTACCAAATAATGGTAAACCTGATTTAATGACTCCATCACCAATGCAAGTACAACAACAAACACCTTTAGTACAAGCACCAGTTAGTAATAATGGAATGAGTGCTAATGGAGTTATTGCTCCTAGTTTTGTTCCACCAGTTGGTTAAATATAAGCATCTTAATGATGCTTTTTTTGTTTTATATGTCAATTTAATGTAATTCTATATTGTTTTAATTTATTATATGGTATAATATAATTACTCAAGGATAAATACTTACTTTTTAATAAAAACCGAGTAAGTGATTATAAGGGAGTCTAATTAGGTGGTGGTGTTGAAGACCTTGCCTTTAAGGTGTAGGGATCCTAAAATCATCTATGTGACACCCACCTGTGTAGTGCAGGTTTTTTATCACAGGTAAGTATCCCTTGAGTTTTTATGTGGTTAGGTGATTAAATTGTTTCAAAGAATGGAATTAATATTAAGTAATGAGCAAATTAATAATCTTAAAAATAGTAATATTTTAATAGTTGGTATTGGTGGAGTAGGTGGAGCTTGTTTTGAAGCTTTAGTTAGATTGGGTATTCAAAATATTTCAATTATAGATAATGATGTTTTTGATATTAGTAATTTAAATAGACAGTTATTATCTAATATAAATAATATAGGTCATTCTAAGGTATTAGAAGCTAAATTAAGAGGAGAAAGTATAAATCCTAGTATTTCTATTAAAACTTATGAAATGTTCTTAAATGAAGCTAATATAGGGGAAATACCTATATCTTCATTTGATTATATTATAGATTGTTGTGATACCATAACTACTAAGTTATTATTAATTAAGTATTCTTTAAAATATAATATTAATATTATTAGTTCAATGGGTACTGGTAATAGATTAGATGCTAGTAAATTAGAAATAACTAATATATGGAAGACTAATTATGATCCAGTAGCTAAAATATTACGTAAATTATTAAGAGATAATAAGATTAATAAGAAAATACCTGTATTATGTTCTAAAGAAATACCAATTAAGATACATAATAGAACACCTGGTTCAATAAGTTTAGTTCCTAATGTTGCTGGTTTTTTGATAGCAAATTATGTATTTAGTGATATAATACATAAAGGAAGTGATAATAATGAATGAAAATAATGAAGAACTAAAAAATGTTTCTGAAGTTATGAAAGAAAGTGCTTTAAATAATCCAGAAATTACTTTTTGTGAAAAAACTACCTATTTTGATTTTTTATTATCTAATGCGCAAACTGATGAAGAAAAAGAAGAAATTAAGAAAACAATTAATGATTATTTAGATATATATGATGAAAAAAATGAAAACAAATAAGTTTTCATTTTTTATTTACTAAGAATGATACTAGTAATTTAGGATCTTCATCATTCATTACTATTTTATAGATTAAATCGATAATAGGCATTTTTATTTTTTTATGTTTAATTAATTTATAAATACTTTTTAAAGTATAGTAACCTTCAACGGTATTTTCTTTTAGGTGTTGTTCTTTTTCTTCTTTTGTAGCACCAGCTCCGATTACTTTACCAAAGGTAAAATTACGACTTTTAGTAGATGTACAAGTTAGAAGTAAATCACCAACACCTGCAAATGAAGTAATGGTCTTTGGATTACCTCCTAAGGCGGCGATTAAGTTTTTAATATCATTTAGGGCTTCGGTAATTAGAAAACTTTGAGTAGATTCAGGATAGTTCATACCATCTAACATACCAGCAGCTACTGCTATTATATTTTTAACACTACCACATATTTGAACACCAATTAAGTCATTAGTATCTCTTAATTTAACAGTATCATTTTCTAAGACTTCTTTAACTAAACGAATGGCTTTTTTACTATGAGATGCTAAGGATAGACCAATGGGATTATTATTAGCCATATCGATAGCAAAAGAAGGACCTGAAATAATAGCAATATGTTTAGTTTTAAGTTTTTCAAAAGCAATATCACTTAAAAATTCACATGATGTATTTTCAATACCTTTAGAAGCAATACAGATAATTGTTTTTCTTGTTATATATTTATTAATTGAATCACATATAGCACCAACATAAGCAGCTGTAGATGTTATAAAAACGATATCAGCATTAGTTACAGCTTCTTCATAAGACATAGTAAGTTTAATATATTTAGGAGCAGTGAAGTTCGGAATAACATTATTTATATAACCTTTTTTTTGATAATTACGATATCTTTCTTCGGATTCGGTCCACATTATAATATTTTTATTTTTTTTAGCTAAGGCACTAGCTATGGCAAGACCATAAACACCTGTACCAATTAAAGCAATTTTCATTTGATTCCACCTTTCATTTCACGATGTAATTTATTTAAGTTTTCTTCGTATTTATTATTTTTAGGATGATAATATTTTTTATTTTTAATTTTATCTGGTAGATATTGTTGATTTACCCATGAATTTGGATAATCATGTGGGTATTTATAAAGCGGGCTATTGGTTTTAATATGAATAGGTAAGTTACCTGTTGAACCATTTTCAATATCTTTAAGAGCTTCTTCAATAGCCATACAAGCACTATTGCTTTTAGGACTTAAAGCCATTTCCGTTACAATAGCTGCTAGAGGGATTCTAGCTTCAGGTAATCCAACTAATTCAGAAGCATTAATAGCAGCCATTAGTTTAGGACCTATACTAGGATTAGCTAAACCAATGTCTTCGTATGCTATGACACTTAATCTTCTATAAATGCTATCTAAGTCACCTTCAGTTATTAATCGGGCGAGATAGTGAAGGGAAGCATCAACATCTGAACCTCGAATAGATTTTTGTAAACCAGATAAAACATCATAATGACCATCTTCATTAGCATCAGAAAAGAAGATAGCTTTAGCATTTACATTTTTAACCGATTCTAAAGTTACATGTTTATCATTAGTACCATAATAAGATACTTCAAGTAAATTGATAGCACTACGTAAATCACCACTAGATAATTTAATTATGGCATTTATAGCATCATCATCGATGATAATATCTTTTAAATATTTAGAAGCTTTTATAAGGCCTTCTTTGATATCTTCATTAGTTAATTCTTTTAATTCAAATATTTGACAACGACTTCTAATAGCAGGATTTATTTTATGATAAGGATTAGACGTTGTCATACCAATAAGGATTATTAAACCATTTTCAATATATGGTAATAATAAATCTTGTTTATCTTTATTTAAACGATGGATTTCATCCATTATAATGATCATTTCGCCATTCATCTTAGCTTCTTCAATAACTATATCAAAGTCTTGTTTATTATTGATAGTAGCATTTAACATACGAAATGGTTTATTTATTTCACTAGCTATAGCACAAGCTATAGATGTTTTACCGATACCAGGTTTACCATATAGAATCATACTAACTAAGTGATCATTATTTACTAAGTTACGAATTATTTTATTTGGTCCAACTAAATGTTGTTGGCCGATGATATCATCTAATTTTTTAGGTCTTAATTTATCAGCAAGTATTTCCATAAGGTATCACCTTATTAATTATATCAAAAGTGATTTACAATTAACAAGAAATTTTATATAATTTTATAGTAGGGTGGTCATAATGAAAGAGGAATATATTCCTAGTACTTTAATTGAAAAGTATATGGAATATCTTGAATTTGAAAGAAAATTATCTAAGAATACATTACTTAGTTATCGTAATGATTTAAAAGATTTTGATCTTTATTTTAATGGTGAATTAAAAGATTTAAGATATGAAGATATTCAAAAATATTTAACCACTCTAAGTAATAGGGTAGCTAAGACTGTTTCACATTATATTACAGTAATTAATTCTTTTTATCAGTTTTTAATTAATGAAGGAATAATTACTAATAATCCTTGTAGTAATATAAAAAGTCCTAAAATACCTAAAAAATTACCGACTTATTTAACAGAAGAAGAAGTAGATAAGTTACTTAATATTAATCTTATTACACCATATGATTATCGTAATAAAGCTATGCTTGAATTACTTTATGCTACTGGGTTACGTATTACAGAATTAGTTAATTTAAAAATAACAGATATTGATGCTAATAATGCTTTAATAAGAGTATTTGGTAAAGGGAAGAAAGAAAGAATAGTACCAGTATCAGATATTGCTTTAAAGTATTTAAAAATATATGTAACTCAGTATCGTAATATTATTTTAAAAGATAAAGTATCTGATTATTTATTTATTTCTAATAGTTTAACTAATATAAGTCGTCAGGGTTTTTTTAAAATACTTAAAAAAGAATGTAAAAGGGTAGGGATTACTAAAAATGTATCTCCTCATGTACTTAGACATTCATTTGCTACTCATTTATTAAAACATGGAGCTGATTTAAGAATAATTCAAGAATTATTGGGACATGAAGATATTTCAACTACTCAGATTTATGCTCATTTAGTAAATGAAAAATTAAAAGAAGATTATGAATATCATCCTAGAAATAAGATATATAAGGAGGATTTATGAAGAAATTAATACCTAAGTTATTTTTAATACTTGTCTTTGTAGGAATTATCTTTTATGTTAAAGATTATATTGATAAAAGAACATATCAGTTTAAAGATGAAGTAAATGTTAATTTAACTAATTTTTATGTTAAGAATGATTATAAGGGAGTTACTAATATTAATAAATTATTAGATACTTATGATAATAATGATACTAAGAGAAAAGAAATTCAAAGTTATTGTTATTCTATAGTAGGCAGCTGGTTTACTTATTTAGATGAAAAATATGTATGTAATAAAACTAATTTAAATTCTTGTAAAGCTCAGCTGGCTGAATTTCAAGATTTAAATGCTAAATTAGTTAAACTTTATAGTTATAAATCTTCTAAAGGATATACAGTTATTACTAGTAGTTCATTTACTAGTTTAAAGAATCAAGCTGATAAGAAAATTAAAGATTTAGAAGCTGTAGTTAAATCAAATAGTTATTCTAATCCTAAAACTTCTGAAGAAATTAGAGAAGATAAATGTAATAAGAGTACTGATTGTGAAAATTGTAAAGATGGAATTTGTAAATGTTATTATACTTCAGGAGGAGTAAGAGAAGAACTTACTTGTAATAAAGATATAGAAGACAAATAAAAATGGACCTTAATGGTCCATCTTTTAATTTGTTTCTCTTTTAGAGTTGCTACTTTTATTATTAGTTCTTTCGTTTGATCTAGCATTACTCTTAGAGCTATTATTACATTTTTGATTACTTCTTGCATTATTTTGACAAGAAGCTTTTTGACTATTTTTGCTCATATTTTAACCTCCTAATAGTATTATTAACTTATTTAATAAAACTATTTATGGAAATAGATGGTATTTTTAGATATGTAATAAATATAATTTAGTATGAGAAATTATTATCCATTAATATTATCTAGTATAGCAGGGTTTTCAGCAATGCTAGGGACTTTATTTTTATTTATTAATAAAAGGTATGAAAGAAAGCTTTTAGCTTTTTCTTTTGGAATATCTAGTTCTGTGATGTTTTTAATATCTATTTTAGAGTTAATACCTGAAAGTATTTTATTATTATATAAAAAAATAAATATATTAAATTTAATATTTTTAAGTTTTATTTTATTATATATTGGTTATTTATTAGTTAATATAATTGATAAAAAGATAAATAGGGAAGATAAGATATACAAAATAGGTATTTTAAGTGCTATTACTTTGTTATTACATAATATACCAGAGGGGATTTTATGTGCTATTAGTTCTTATAGTAATTTATCCTTAGGAATTAAACTAAGTTTTATTATAATGATTCATAATATAACAGAAGGAATAGCTATTTGTTTACCCATTTATTATGCTTCACATAGTAAAGTAAAAGCTATGTTATTTACGTTTGTTAGTTCATTCGGTGAAGTAGGGGGAGCCCTACTTACGATGATCTTTTTAAAAAACTATATAAATAGTATGATGTTATTTATTGTTTTATTAGTTACTGCTGGTATTATGATAACTTTAAGTATTAGTAAAATATTTAAAGAAGGTTTTAGTTTAAAAGAAAATAAATATTTTTATATAGGTTTATTATTAGGATTTATAATAGTTATTATTACTTTATAATTAATTAGTACTAAAAGAGAAGGATATCTTAATTATTGAAAATTATTATCGGTTAACATAATATATATTATACGAAGTTAATTATTTTAATATTTATATTAATATTATATATTATATTATGGTTATTATATATAGTTATTTTTATATTATTTAGGATTTATTATCTTTATTTATGTTATTTAATAAATTTAATTTTATTATATGAATTTTTATATTTTATACATTTGTTCGTTTTTGTTTGTAGCTATATTAGGAATTGAGTTTTGATTAAGTGATATCTTCTTCATCTTATGGAATATTACTATTTTATATTAGGAATCGAGTTTTAAATAGATGAACATCTTATCATCTTGAATTCTATTATTTTTAGGCTTATTTAGAGATGTTTATTAATTTTATGAATATTTAGTTGTTTTTAGTTATTTATTTAAATTTAAGGGGTTTAAAATAGGAATCGAGATTTAATTAGATGGACATCTTATCATCTCGTGGATTAATTTAGTTTTAGATATTTTATGAATATTTAAGAAAAGGGGACTTCCCTATTATTTTTTATTTTTATAAGAGGGGACTTTATATTTTAAAAAATGAATATTTATATATTTAGTTAATATTTTAGTATTTATTATTTAATTATTTTTATTATATATAGTAGATCATATTATTTAGTAAATATTTAGGTTTATGTAGTATTAAGTAATTTTATTATACTTAGTAGTCCCCTACTTTATGTATTATAAATAATAGGGGAATAAAAAAAGAAAGGATTAAACCTTTCTTGATTGAATTTCAGCAATTTTTTCAAATACTTCAGCAGCATTAGTTTCATTGATTTCTGTAAAACCTAATTCCTTTAATGCTTGAATTTTTATGGTATTTAATTGTTGAGTACGAGATAATTTTTCTTCATTTTTTTGCTCAATTTCTTGGACAAATCTCTTATGAGATTCCGCTAATTTACTACGTGAAGCTCCCCCATTATTATATAATGTTAAAGCTGAATATAAGATACCTTCAAAAATAAATTGTTTTTCTTCTTGGAATTTATATTCTTCTGGATTAGTAAAGCCAGTTGTTTTACTCATATAACCAAATATATATTTTATTTCTGGAACATTATCTAGTGATTGTAATAAATGATATAGATATAATATCGCATAGTAGTTTTCTTCTTTATCATCATTACTTAATTTTTCTTTTAAAAGATAGGTAATATCACTTAATAGAATTTGAGATTCTTTATTTAGACCTTTGAAATCAAATTGACCTTCTAATTCAGAGGAACTTTTAACTTCTTGATTTAAACGACTTTCAACACTCATTAAATAATCAGTTGTTACATCAATTGTTTCAATATCTTTACTATCATTAATATCTAGTAATTTAAATAGTAATAATTTCTTTTCTTTAGGCCATTTATTAATATCATTTAATTCTAAATAGTTATAGACCATTTGTCTAGAAACTCCTAAATATTTAGCTAATCTAACTTTTGATATACCTAATTCTTGAAATAATTCATTTAATTTACGCATTTTACCAATTCCCTTCGTTTATATTTTACATATTAATTATATTGCTAGACATTTAAGATGTCAAGGAATTAGGTTAAAAAAACTAGTAATAATACTAGTTAATTTCTTCTTTAGAAGCTTTAACAGCTCTTTCACTACCCCACTTACGGATTTTTTCTATTTTTTCAGGATTTGTTTTAGATAATGAAACAACTTTAGATAATTCACTAACGATTAAGTTTTCACTTAATGTAGCATTTTTATTAGCTAACAGTTTATAAGCAATACTTCTTATTGTTGCTTCGATATCTGCACTTGCAAAACCATCAGATATAGTAACTAGTTCATTAATAAATGACTCCCCTAGTTCAATATTTAGATATTTTTTACAATATAATTTAATTAATTCTTTACGTTCATTTTTATTTGGAAGATCAACGAAGAAGATTTCATCAAAACGTCCTTTTCTTACTAATTCTGGAGGCAAAGACTCGATGCTGTTAGCTGAAGCAATAACAAAGACTGGTTTTTTACATTCTTGTAACCAGAATAGGAATTGACCAATCATTTTTGAAGTTACACCAGAATGGGTATCGTTTAAACCTTTTTCAATTTCATCGATCCATAAAACACATGGTGAAACGTATTCAGCAGTATCTAGAGCTTGCTTTAGTTGTCTTTCTGATTGACCAACGTATTCACCTTGTACTGTAGCTAAATCAAGGCGATACAAAGGAATATTAAAGATATTAGCAGCAGCTTTAGAACACAAACTTTTACCACAACCTGGAACACCAGTTAGTAAGATACCACGAGGAGCAGCAATACCATGTTTTTTAAGTTCTTCTTTCTTAGTGGGATCCATTAATATTTTCTTTTCATTTAACCATTCTTTTAAGACATCTAGACCTGCTATTTCAAAATCTTCATCTATAGGAATAGATTCAAGACCTGCTATATCATTAAATAATGTTTGTTTAGCAAATTTTAATTCAATTAAATCATCTTTAGTAATACTTCCTTTAACAATGATAGAAGCAATGATATTTTTAATTTCCATTTCACTTAAACCTTGAAGATATGTAGCAGCATTTTTAAAATCATTTTCATCCCATTCAATACTTATTTGATTTTGATATGGTTTTATTATTTCCTTAATAGTTTGAACTATTTCTTCTTCAATAGGGAAATTTAAATTTAAAGTAACACCTAATCTTTGTATATTAGGCCATACTGGATCATTAGTTAAAATTATAATAACACCAGACATGTTTTCAGCTTTTTCAGCAATATCTAGTAAATATCTTGAGACCATAGTAGATTCACTTATATCTGAGACATCACTTAAAATAAAATTATAATTTTCTTTAAATTTTATTTCATTAGCTAAATAATCTAGAGCACTCATAATTGTTTTTTCTTCACTAACTACTGTATTTGATAGTAAATCTGTTATACCTTGAGACATTTGATAAATATTAAATGTATTATTTGTTTCTTTAGATAATTCACTTATTAATCTGATAATACGATTTTTTTCAATAGTATTAATAATTATAATTGGAATACGAGCTTTTAAATATCTTCTTAAATATTCTTTTACTTCATTATAATTCATTTGTATCACTCCATTTTATTTTATTATTCTTAATTGTTAAACCATATACCCCAGTTGGATCTAATTCATCAGCTTTTCTTATTAAAATTTGAAAAGTATTTTCGGTTTCTTCTTTTATTTTTTTAGATATTTTTTCTTTAGATTCAGAATCTAAGATATCAATATTAATTAAATCTTTAATAAATAATATTTCTTTTTTAAAAGTTACTAAAGCTAAATCAAGGTAGTTAACATCATTAAAGATATTAGATAATTCATTAATAATAGTTTTAATACTTCTTTCAAATATTTCTATTATGACATCAACATATTTAGGACCTAGTAATTCTAATATATTAGTATTTACGGGAGTTTCTTGTAACTTTTTTAAAACCGCATAATTGGTTTTAGATAATTTTAATTCATTAAATAAGTTTAAATATTCTTCGTAGCTCATTAGTTACCTCTTTTTATTTCAATAGGTGGTTCAATTGACCATTCAGGTAACTTAGTAATTATATCTTTTTTAGTTTGTTTAATTGGTTCTATAGGTGTTAAATTTTTAATACTAGGTATTTCTTCTTTTGGTTCAATTATTTTAATAGATTCTTCTTTCATACTTAATCCTCAATTTCTATATTACGTTCTTTATTACTATTTAAGTAATGTTCAGGTTTTAAATCATTTAGAAAAATAAGTAATTCATTATAATGGGTTTCATCTTCTTTCATCATATTTAAGTAATCTGTTGTTTGAGCAAAGATTTTTTCGATTAAAGGAAGATAATTTTTACGCATTTTATCTTTTTCTTTAGTACGTAAGATGTTACGTCTATTTAGTTTTAAGAATAAAACTATATTACCTAAGACTAAGATTATTATTAAGATTGTCGATAAGACTTGATGATTTAAAGTAATAAAGATACCTATAATACCTAAAATATTGACAATTAATAAAATAATTATTAAGTCTTTATCATCGCTATCAAATTGATTATGTAAATGTAATTCTAAGTCGTTTTTTACTTCATCTAGATTATGAGCGTCAGTTGTTTTAGTTTGAAATTTATCGATGATAATATTAAATGGATCTTTATTAATTTCTTTATTATTTTCATTAATAGCTGTAATAATATATTCTTTTATTAAAGATAGAGCTATTTTTTGAGTTTCATTACTTACTTTATAAGAATCTTTATAGATAACTATATTGCTTAATAAAGTGATTAAATCTTGTTTTTGATTATAAATATATTCTTGTTTTTTAAATAGTTCTTCAGCTTTATTACGATCTCCATTACATTCAATTATTAAGTTATTTCGTAAGTTATCTTTTTGATAGGTTTGTTCGTTAGATTCATATTCATATATTAAGTTATTTAGTATTTCATCAATATTTTTATTAGATTTAGTATTATATATCATAGTATTTAAGTAATCTAATAAGTTCTTATAAGAAGATGTAATAGCTAGGTTTTTCTTTAAGATATTTATTTCAGGAGTAGCTACTTCTAAGTAGGACATTTTAATATCAGTATCTTCATATTTTTTTATAAAGTCTTGCCAGATAGTAATTTGTTCATCTTTAATATGTTTTTCACTATTTAGATGATTAAACCATTCTTCTATCTTAGTAAATACTAAGTTTTTAGCTTCATCGCCGTATGTACCAGTTGCTACTAAATCTAAGACAACTATAAAGTTTTGATCTAGTTCTAGAGGGGATTCATAAGTTAAATATCTTTTTAACCAGTTTATAGAAGAATTAATACGACCTAATTTAAGATTTATTAAAGAAAAGAATAAACTTGTTTTAGTATTATCTTTGCTTAAAGCATTTTTTACTTCACGGTCAGTACTTTCTTTATCATTTAAAAGCCACGAAGCGATAGCTGCTAAAGCATTAGATAACCAGTAGTTAGGATTATTAAGTAAGACTTCTTCTTTTAAATTTACAACAGCATTTAAACTAATTTGGGAATTATTTATGGCATCTAATAAAGATTCTGTATTTCTTCTAACTGTATCATAATAACCGTATTTTTTATCAATGATGGTATTATTATACATAATAGATTGACGGGCATTAGATATGATAGTAGTTTCTCTTATTTCTTTTACTAAACCTTTTACTTCGTCATTTAAATCTGCTACTTTTGCTTCAACCTTATTTACTTGATTATTGACGGTACTAACATTATTAATAACACCATTTAATTCATTAGCTACAGCACCAAGATTCTTTTCGATAGTATCTAAATTGGCTGCACTTATAGTTAATGCTTCCATATCCTAGCCACCTCTATTATTTATTATAACACTAATTATTTAGAAATGTCATTAGATAAGTATTAATACTTGGACTAAAGATATATATTAGGAATTCATAAAATATTAAAATAAGAGATATTATTAGATATTTTTTTAAATATAATTTAATAGTTCTTTTTATTTTAAAGTCTTTAGTAAGAAGATATTTTATTATATTATATGTTAAAGATATAGTAAGTCTTAGTAAGATAATTTTAAATATTAAAGGAATTAAATAGTAAGTAAGGGAATAATAGATAGTAAATTTTAATTTATATTGTTTTAAGAAACTAAAGATAAAACCTAGTTCAAAGGGTTCATAATATATATTAAAGATATTAAGTAATTCACCGATTATAGTTATACTTGATATTAAATAAATTATTAGTTCTTTAGTTCTTTTAGGTATATTATTAGTTCTATTAGATAGATCTTCATTAATATTTATTTGATTATTAATATTATCTTTTATGGTAGATGGTTGAACTTTATAATAAAAATAACCGGATAATAAACCGATTAATGCTAAGGTAAGTATAAATAAGTATAAATGTTTATGTTTTTTTAATAGTTTAATCATAAAATTCACCTAATAAATAATATTTACTAAAATGATAAAATATGATAAATTATATATAGTTTTGAGGTGATATTAATGAGTAAGAATAAAAAGAATGAAAATGAAGAAGTAGTTGTTAAACCCAAGAAAAAGAAAATGACTGCGGCTCAAAAGAATAAGATAATGATGCAAATAATGACTTGGTTTATTGTTGGAATTATGGTATTTGGGGTTTTAATTTCTATATTTGGACCGATGTTATTTAATTAATTTTTATTTAAAAAGATAATGATTGCTCATTATCTTTCTTTTTTTAATAAATCTCTTATTTCTTCTAGGAGTAAAACTTCATCAGTTTTTGGTGGTACTGGATGTTTTTCTTCTTCTTTTTGTTCTTCTTTCTTTTTAAAGATATTATTCATTATTTTAATAACTACGAAGATACAGAAAGCTGTAATTAAAAAATCAACAGTATTTTGAATAAATTCACCATATTTAAGTTCTACTTCACGTGACCAGATTGTAAAAGTATAAGATAGTTTAGTAAAATCAAAACCACCTACGACAACTCCTACTAATGGCATTAAGATATTATTAGTTAAACTAGTAACTATTTTAGAAAAAGCATTACCTATGATAACACCTACTGCTAAATCCATGACATTACCACGAGCAATAAATGTTTTAAATTCGTTTATAAAACCATTACTTTTTTTCTTAATATCTTTTAATTCTTTTTTAACATCTATTTGATGTTTATCACTTTGTTTCATATTTACTCCTACTCCATTATTTTATGTATTCTGGGTTATTTCTTTTTATTTCAGCAAAGTTGTCATCTAAATTATTATAAGCGTCATAAAAATTATAACGAGTCTCTGTTGGAATGTCTTTATTATCGATAATACCAGAAAAATTGTCAAGGCTTTCTTTTAATTCTGTAATATATCTTTCTTGTAACATGTATTCAACGACATCGATTAATAAACGATGATTTTGAAATAAAAAGTCATAAGCTGTATATAGTTCTCCCATAGCAGCATATGCTACTTGTTCAATCATTTCATAAGCACTTATTTCCAGACGATCAATTCTTTTTTGATTAATTAAGAATTCTTCTTCAGTAATAGTAAAGTCTTTCCCTCTTAAACCAAAGGAAGCCATACAATACTTAATTAAGATATGAGCTAGATCATCTTGTTGCAATATCATAGCTTTTTTACGAGCATTATTACGATTAGAAATATAGCTATACTTGTTGCCTTCGGGTTCTCTTCCTTCAAAGACACTTTCATCATCAAATAAGACATATTTAATAGCTAAAATAGCATTATTAAAACCTTGGGATTCTTTGGTAGCATAAAAGATGTCATCTAAGTCTTTAGTACGACATAAACTTAAATCTCTCATATAATCACCTACTATACATTTATTATAACACATATTTTACTTTATTAATAATACTTTGTAATTTAACTTCGTCTTCATCAAATAATTCTAAACGATATGTACTAAATCCATTTAATTTAGAAAGATTATCAATTAAATTAATTTTGTTATGATTTAAGATATGAGTAAAATTATCTTCATATATAACAGGATATTTATTATTTTTAGTATCAACTAAATATGTTTTTTCATTTTGAATATTAAAGATATTGTTTTTAATAATCATACATTCTAAAGTACCATATATGATTATTTCAGTATTCTTTTTATTAGCTATGTTATTTAAATTAGAGATAGATGATTCAACACTAAGTGTTATTCCTTGGCAGTTTAAGTTTTCTAAAGTTTTAATACTATAATCATTAGCTATATTTAAGTAATAATCACTTCTTATTATATTATCTTTATTATACTTAGAGATAGAACCTAATTCAGTACATAGTAATCTTTCATTATGATATTCAGTTAAGTTTAGATTTACTCTATTTAATCTTAAATAGATATTTTTATTATTTTTATATTTAGTATATAGTTCTTTATTAGTTACATAGATATAATCTATATTATTTTTTAATGCTATTATAAGTTGTGATTCATTACGGACTAAGATACTTATTTTTTTATTATTACTAGGATATTTTATAGGTTGTTTTAGATTAAGAATATTTTTATTTAAGGGTTTATTTTTTCTTAAGTTAATTAATTTTTCAGTAGCTATTCTACGTAGTTCATTTATATCTTTAATATTAATAAATAGATTATTATCGATATCTATATTAATATTATTAAGTATAAAAGGAGTATCACCTAATTTAGATAGTTGTTTTTTAATACTATCTTTAGTAATTGGGGCATTTAAAGCTTGTTCTGGGTAGTTACCAGTTATTTCTATATTATTTATATTATCATTTATATTTAATGTTATTTTGGTATTTAAATGAGCTTTAAATGATATATTAATTGGAATCTTTTTAGGTATTATAGTATTTAATTCTTTAGTTAATTTAGAATCAATAGTTTTTAAGATACGACTATTAAGTAAGTCTTTTACCATTAAACGATCTTTATTATCAATAAAACATAAATTATTTTTAGATACATGATTAACTAATAAACCTTTATCATTATATAAAGTATTAATATACATTCCCGTATTAGTATTTTCAAAACGAATAGCATCATCTTGATATAAGTCATCTTCTAGTTTAATAGTTATTTTTTGATTATTAACTTTAACTACTTTGCCTATATATACTCCTTGATGATTAGAAGATTTAGAATTAATAATATTATCTTCATTAAATAGATATCCTTTAGTAAAACCGCGATTATATACTTTAAGTAAGTTTTTGGTTTCTTCATTAGTTAGGATCATTGGTTTATTATTATAGTAGTTATCTATTAATTTACGATATGTTTTAGTAACAATAGAAACGTATTCTTTACTTTTCATACGTCCTTCTACTTTTAGGGAATCAATATTATTATCTAGTAGTTCTTTAAGATATGGAATAGTATTTAAGTCTTTGGTACTTAGTAAGTAACCGCTAGCTGTTTCTTTGTTATTTTTTAATAGTTTATAGGGAAGACGACATGAACCAACACACATACCACGGTTGGCACTACGGCCGCCATTTAAAGCACTAAATAAGCAATTACCTGAATAACAGATACATAAAGCGCCATACACAAAGACTTCTTTTTCAATATCTACATCTATGTTTAAAATACTTTCTAAAGGACTTTCACGATCAAAGACAACTCTTTGACACCCTAGTTTTTTATAATATTCTATACCTTCTTTGTTATGATTATGGGCTTGAGTTGAAACGTGAATTTCTAAGTTGGGAATTTGTTTTCTAGTTAAATTAATTAAACCTATATCTTGCATTATTACAGCATCAACATTATGGATATATAAAAAGTTTAGGTAATTTAAGACTTCTTCTACTTCTTCGTTATAGATCATTGTATTTACGGTTACATAGATTTTTACACCATATAAATGACATAGTTCAATAGCTTTAATTAGTTCTTCTTCATCAAAGTTATTTGAATAAGCACGAGCACCAAATTTTTTGCCACCTAAGTAGACGGCATCAGCACCATTATGGATGGCTGCTATTAAACATTCCATATTGCCAACTGGTATTAATAGTTCGGTTTTTTTCATAAAATCACCTTCATTATTATACAAAAAAGTAGCTTATTCGCTACTTTCTTTTGCATCCATAGTTTTAATAAATTCTTCTACTTTATCAGCAAAGTTAGGGAAGTTTTCTAATGTTGAATCTACTAATTCAATTGTTAGAAGCTTTTTATATGTATCAGATGATTCATCAACTTTAACAACTATTGTATTTCCATCATTTTCAGTTACTTCGAAGAATAGATTATCATCTGCTTCTATTTCGTTATCTGGACTCATACCTACAGCATAGAAATAATTTTTACCATCTACATCACCTAAATTATGTAGTAATAGGTATCTTCCACCATTTGCTAAAGTAATTACATTATCTTCTTTCATCATAGTGTAGGGCCTCCATCTCCTTGATTTAATCCATAGCCATTATAGATTTGAGCGATTCTCTTTTGAAGATTTAATAAATATTGTCTTCTTTCATTATTTAAACTATTTAGTTTTTCTTGTAGGTTTCTAATTCTTTCAGCGTTTTCTGGAGTTGGTTCTAAACTTTGTAGTTCATTTGTTGTAATTAGTATTTCATTATCTAAACTTTTTGAACTTTCAACATCAATATTTAATTCACGTAACGCTGCTTCTAAATCAACATCTATTGTAGGTGTTGGAGCTGGAACTCTAGGAGTTCTTGGTCTTCTTGTTGGTGGAGTTGCTGGAGCTGGTGTTCCGGTTTCAGCTCCTCCATCTTTTCCATCAGTACCATGTGGCACTGGGGCTGGTTCTCTTGTTGGAGTTCCAGTTGGTGTTCTAGGCGCTGGAGCAGGTTCCCTTGTAGGTGTTCCAGTTGGTGTACCTGTTGGTTCTGGAGCATGAGCTGGCTCATCATCAGTTGGTATCTCTGGTTCATCTTCTGGTTCAGCAGGAGCTTTTTTACGTCCTTTACGTTTCTTTAAATATCTATATAAGCCATAAATACCAACAGCAGGTAAGCTTGCAGCAACAATTGGAACATTTGCTACTAAAGTAATACCTAAAGCAGCTGCTGCTGTTACAATTAAGGCATATTTAACTTTTTTACGAGCGTCAGGGTTTTTTAAACTACCAAAAATACCTTTAATACCATGACCTACACCATTACTTAATGGTATGTCATCTAAAGCTTCAGAACTTGTTACAACGATTGGTTCACCAGCTTCGGCACGAGTATTTTTTGGTTTTGCTGGTTTAATCTTCTTAGCATTAGCACTTTGAAACGAATAATAGCTTGATTCATAAGATGGTTCTATCTTACTAGGATCATTACGATAATCTACTTGTTCATGTGGGTATGGTTTACGTATTTCCTTATCTGTACGCATTTCTTTTTCAACGCCATTCATTTTATAATATTCTTCAATTCTTTTTTCATATTCATCTTTAGTTTCAGAAACTAATTTTGGTTTTGGTGGATAATATTCAGCATTTGGAACTTTAACACTTGAATCTAGACATTGGAATACTTCAGAAGGAAATGATAATTTAATAGATTTATCAAATACTCTTTCGTATTTTTTAGCTAGATTAGCCAAAGATTCCATTTGAGATACTTTAACATTTAAAGTAAATGTTCTTTCTTCACCACCTATTTTAGCTTTTAAATTAGGTAAATCATATATTTCGTTAGCAGGAGTTTCTTTAAATGATAAGAATAGATTAGCTAATTCCATTAAGCAAAGATATTCTTCTTCATCTGTTTCTAAAACATATTTATCAGTTCCGTAATTTTTATAATTCGCTTCTGTATTATTGTCAACGGCACTTTTACCATCAGCAAATATTTGGGCACATCGTTTATTAATTTCTTCTAATAGTTCGTTATTTAGGGTTTCACCAGTATAGTTTTTCATAATCCCACTTCCTTACTTTCATATTATAACATATTTCTATCGACTTTGGATACCCTTTATCCATTCATAATCTTTATTTGGCAATATTTTAGCAAATATTTTTTCAGCGTCTTTAGTAAATGATAAAGTTTTATCTTTTAATTTAACGATACATTCGCCACCTTCTCTTTTAAAATATAAGACATCACTTACTTTAACAGCCATATAAACGACATTAAAGTAAATTAAATTTAAGAAGACATGGAAGTAACCATTAGCAACCCATGTAAGATAGCAAGCTCCTTCTTTGGTGTAAACACGATCATATTCAGGTTTGATACCTAAAGCAAATTTAAGTTCATCAAATCTTTCGATGCATTCAGGATTAGTATTAATTATTTTTATATAGTCATCATCTTTTTTATAACTTCTTTTTTTATAAGAAGTTATTTCTTTTGTAGCATTGGCAAAGGTGATAAAAGTTATTATATCAGCTAAAATAAAGAACCAAGTAAATTTATTAGAAGCATTTTTTAGAAAGATAATAACAGCAACAGCTATGATGCAAATAACTATTTTAGATAATTCTATAGTTAAATCACTATCATTACTTTTACCTTCTTTATCGATTTCATTTTTTATATTATGCATATATAATTCAAAATCATTTATATGGTTTTCAGGAGTAAATTCTTTAATATTTTCAAATCTTTTTTCTTTAATAAATTCATTTAAAGTATCTAAAGCATCTAAAGTAAAATAGAAATCTTCCATATCTGTTTTTAAAACAATCATTTTTTTAGTGTAATCAATACGAAAATATCTAATATTAACAAATCTAATAGAGATTATTTCTGGTTTATCAGAAGTACGAGAGTTTAATAAAAGGATTTTATCTTGATTAGCATTTGTCCATATATAATATAATTCACCATGAATGCCACTTATTTTTCTAGTTTTTTCATTAATATTATATTTATCCATTATGTCTTTTAAAAGATATTCGTAATAGCCGCCTGGACCAGTTACATATTTTTTTAATTTCTTTTCATAATCTTCGACACTTAAGAAACCTAGTTTTCTTATTTCGTTTAAGTAATTACTTTTAGAATCTAAATTAAGAATAGAACTCATTATTTTAAGAATAATATTAGTTATAATAATAGATAAAAGTCCTATTACATGACTTATAATACTAAAATTACCTAAAAAGATAATTAAAATACTTAATATAATAGGAATTAAGTAAAAGATAAGATAGATCATTGAAGCATTATTAGAACTAGTAGATCTTACTATATTCTTATAATACTCTTGACGATATTCTTTGATATTTTTTTCATATGTTTCCACAAATTTTTTATGACTTATATTCTTTTTATTCATATAAACAATCCTCTATTCTTTTTTATTATAATATAAATTGCTTATAAAAAAAAGAAAAATAGTTTAAGTTATAAACTATTTTCGCTTTGTTTTTTAGTACTTATTACTTTAGTATTACATATTAAGTCATGTAAACCACGTTCGTCATCTCTAAGGATTATACAACCAATGATAATTATGTATAGTAAATCACCTAAATTAGCTATTAAAGAATTATATTCAAAGTAAGTATTTTTAGAACAATAAATTAATAAAATAAGACTTATTGTTTCAAATACTAAGTTTGTTATGATAACACTTCTTAAAATAAATAAACCAGGATTTAAAGTAGACCCTTTGTTAGGTACTACTTGTAATTTTAATATTTTTTTACCTAGTGTTTGCCCTTTAAGGAGATAAGCTAGAACACCAAAGTATAATATTAAGACACCTATTCTAATAATAAGTAATGGTTTTGTTGCTACTTGCATTTCATATGTTATATCTAATAATTCTTCTTCGTCAATATCACTAGAACCACTAGTACTTTTTAAAACGATATCGCTATATTCATTTAGTAATTTTTCATACTCAGTTGCTTTACTATTACTAAATATTAAAATAAAGATAAAAGAAGAAATTATATAAACAAAAAATAAATCTAGACAAAAAGCAACGATTCTTTTAACTTTCATATATACACCTTCACTTACTATTATAGCAAATTATTTTGATATTAACATAATTTATTATATTCAGCTAGTTTAATTTTTAGATATACTAAATAATCAATTATATTACCACTTAGACGGAATATCTCCCATGCTTCTTTACTAGTCATATTTACCCTTCTTTCTTTTTGATATTTGAATAAAACTCTACCTTTATTCTATTTAATTATATCAATTAGAAAGATTTAAATAAATAGCAAATCGTACATTTGTTTTACAAAATTAATAAATCCTTTATAGACCACGTAAAGTTAGATGTAAAAAAAATAAATACGTTTATAGTATTTATTCTCTTTTAGCATTAGCTTTAAATTCATAAACTGTTTTAACATCACGACTATTAAGATTAATATGATTTTTTAAATAAGCATACTGGTTTTCATTTACTATAATAGCTCTAAATTTTTGATCATAGAAATCATCTATTAAAGCATTTATATCATCATATACTTGATAATTAGCATCTAATTTAATATTAAGTATTTTTTTAACATTAGTAGCGTTATCACTTAATAAACCTACTTTTTTATTATTAATACTATATATACTAGAATTAGTACTTAAATCAAAAGTAACAACATAGTAATTTTTATATTCATAATAACTGGTATTTAAACTTGTTATAAAATCATAAGTATATTGCATATAATAGATTACTATACCCATTACTAAGCATAAACAAATAGTTAAGATTTTACCACTAGTATATTTATTGTATGATAAAGCAATTGCGATTAAAAATAATAATAAAACACCAATATATATAATTGTTTTAGTACTTAAAAAGGCACATCTAATAAAACCAAAGTTTAAAACAATAAAAGTAATTATTAAGATAGCATTAAATAAGATATGAATATTATTTTCTAAGAAATTATATACTTTTTTTAAGAATTGATAAACTGGATTAGATGTTATTTTTTCAATAGTTAGGGATAACTTAGTTGGTTCTTTTTTCTTGAGTTTATTTTGACTAGGTTTTAAATTAATATTTTTTCTAGTTACTTTAGGTTTATTATCAGTTTTATGTTTTTTTAAAATAACATTATAATTTACTTTATCTTTATCTACTAATTGGCGTCCTTTGCTTTTATTAAGGGATTCTTTTGGATTTTTGGCAGGTAAATTAGAGATAGGTTCTTCTTTTTGAAGTTTTTTTGTAGCTTTTCTTTTAACATTCTTCTTGTATTTCTGAGTTTTAGATTTCTTTTTGCTCATATCTTAATTACCTCCAAACAATATTTAATATATCATAATTTTTGTAAAATAAAAGGTCTAAATAATGTTTTTTTGACGTTTTTTTGATATACTACACTGAAGTAGGTGATTAAATGGGTTTAAGTAGAAGAAAAAAAGCAGCATTTTTATTAACGGGAGCTTTACTTATTAGTCAAAGTAAATGTTGTCATGATTTAAATAATGAGAATACTTTACGTCACTTATATAACTTAAATGGTGTTGTTGTAACTGATGATGCTTTTAATTTTCTAAATAATCCCTATAGTATGACTAGTTATGCTAGTGATATAGATGCTCCTATTAATGATGGGATGGTTCCCCAAGGTTTAACTATTTGTGATAATTTAATCCTTACTAGTTCATATGATTATAATAAAGAAAGTAATTCTTATTTAAATATAGCTTTAGATAATGGTGAATGTTTAGGCACAGTTGATTTAAAAATTAAAGCTCATGTAGGTGGTATTGCTTATGATAAAAGTAATAATTTATTATGGGTAGCTAATAAGGGAGGATATATAAGTTCTTATAATATTGAAGATCTTTTAGATAATTATGAAGTTAATGAAGATATTACTTCGTATTATGTTGGTAAAGGATGTCATAACTTTCAATACCCGTGGTTAGAAGCTATTTCTTTTATTACCGTAGATGAAGATTATTTATATGCTGGTAGTTTTGAAATACTTAGTTCAGGAAGAGTAAATAAATTTAAAATAATTAATAAAGATGGAGATATTAAATTAGAATATATTTCTTCTTTTAGAATACCTACTAAAGTACAAGGTTTTACTTTTTATAATAAAGATGATAATAAATATATTTTATTTAGTAGATCTTTTGGTAAAGATAGTCCTTCTATATTACAAATATTTAAGTATGATGAAGATATAAAAGATTATTCTTTAAATTTAATTAATTCTGTTAGTTATGAAATGCCTGCAATGATGGAAGAAATTGTTGTTAAAAATGATGAATTATATGTATTATATGAATCAGCTGCTCTACCCTATAATAAAGATGGGTCAAAAGATAAAATAGATATTTTGGATATGAATTTATTACTTAAACCATAAAAATAGATGCTATATAGCATCTTTTATTTTATGAGAATATATAACTCTTATTTTATTTTTATTCTTAGTATAAGAAGTATTAATCTTTTCATAATCAATATCATTTATAATAATAGATTGGACTTCCCCATTATCTAAAGCAATTAATAATTCATCTGGTGTTTTATATGTTACATATTCAATATTAACTAATTTATCTAAATGAGATTTAACATTACTAGAATTACTTTCTAATAAACCTATTTTTTTACCTGATAATTTAGAAATATTAGCATATGTTGTAGTACTTTTATTTACATAAACATTATAAGTATTATAGACATATTCTTCTTTAAAGATATTTTCAATATAAGAATATTTTAGATCTAAATCATATATTTTATATGAAGTAATTATTAATAATAAAAGGGTTAGAAAAATACCACAATTATAAGCTAACTTTTTTTTACTTAAATATAAATATACAATTATAATTAGAGATATAAGTAAAACTATAGATAATAAGATTATTGATGGAATACTTAGATTAGTTAAAGTAATAACACCATATAATAAAGCAACAATAGATAGTAAATAAGTATTAATTAAAATAGCTGCTAAAATATATTTTTTTAACATATTATCCCCTTCTTTAATGATGGTTATCTTAATATAAGATATAGAAAAAAGCAAATTTTAGTATAAAAAATAGAATATATAATAATATTCTATTTGTCTTGTAGCATTTTTAATAAATCAATTTTAAACATATCTTTAGATGCATTTTTCTTAGATATCATTATTCCTTTATATGTTGTAAGTTCTGATTTATGTCCTTCTAATAAAATATCTGATGGAGTAATTGTATTTAACATAATAGTTTGTTCTTTAATATAAACTGTATATATTAATTTAACATCACCATGAACTTGAGTAAACATACTATCACTAGGTAACTTTAACTCATAGTTAACTGTACCTGCTTTTTTATTTTGACCTGTCATAACACCAACGAATTTACCATTTCTTAGAGCTGGATAATATTCAAAGTTTAATTTTTTATAAGCTAACATATTATATTTTTTTAATGCTCTTTCTAGTTTTTTAAATTCGTTTTCATTAATATAATCTAAAACATATCCTTTCATATTTATTACCCCCTAAATTTCTTTTGTGCCTTAATTTTAGCATAGATAAATAAAAATCGTCAAATTTTGCTTATTTTTTTAACAAATTCTTTTTAGATGTTTCGGTGCATTATTATAACAGAAAACATTAAAAATATCAAGGAAAAGTTAAAGAGGCGTAAAAAAGACCTTAAAAAGGTCTTTTAGATATTTAATTCTATGATAGTTTGGCCATCGTTTGTTCCATCTATATAGTATCTTTTAACTATTTTTTGATGTTTTAAGTATTCATGAGTTGTTTTCTTTAAGATACCCATTCCTTTACCATGAACAATGATTATTTTAGGGTTTTTAAGTTTAATATTATCATTAATAAATGATTTTATAGGGGCGATACAAGTAGTACTCGTTTCACCATGGATGTCTAAGTGTGGTAAGCGATTTGTAAAAGGATCAACGATAATTCTGTTCGTAGATGTTCTTGATTTCTTCAAGGGTTGGAATAGAATCGGCAGCACCTACTTTGGTAGCAGATAAACCAGCAGCAATACAACCGATTTTTACAGCTTTCTCTATGTCTTCACCACTAACTATAGTATGAGCAAAAGCAGCTCTAAAGATAATACCACATCCATGGGTATCTTCAATATTTACTTTTAGAGAAGGACTTATTTTAATTTGATTATTTATACAATATAGGGCTCCTCTTTGACCTAAAGTTACAACAAACTCAGTATTTAAATATTTTTTCTTTAGTTTTTGATACATATTAACTAATGTAGATGGAACTTGAAAGTCAATTTTAACACCAGAAACTGTTTCAGCAAATTCTTGCGTACATATTGCATATTTAGCTTTTCTTAAAAGTTCTATTACGGGACTTGTAATCATATTGGCATATAAGATAGATGGACATTTAGGGAAACGATCTAATAAGTTCTTAGCTTGAACTGAGTCATATCCATCAACACATATTACATCTGGAGTGAAATCGAAATCACATTTTTTAAGACTTATATATTTGTCAGATAAATTATAGATTGTATGAGTTCTGGTAGATTTATTAATTAATATTATAGATAGAGATGTATCATTATCATAAGATGGTTCTATGTATCTAGTATCGATACGTAGTTTTTCAAATTCTTTACGGATACGAGTACCATTTACATCGTTACCTAAAACACCAGCAACGCTTGTACTAATACCCCATTTAGCTAAAGCACAACCCATAACAGCCGCTTCACCACCAACACTACCTTTTTTTTCAAAGAATTCGTTTACACTACCCTCTTTAGGAGCTGTATCAACAACAAGATTGATATCATAACTTATACGACCTAAACAAATTGATTTAAGCATTCCAATCACCTTTTATTCTTATATAATTATAATATATATTTTTTATCTTATCAATTATTATTTTGTTTAGAGTTATTTTGAAAATTTAATTTCTGATTATTATTTTTAAGATAATCACTAATTAGTTTATATACTTCGTTAAAAGCTTTACAACGACTTATAAAAGATTTAGAAAGTGATAGATGAAGATTGCTATCTTTACTAAATGGCATGTAAGTTATATCTAGACCAGTACTAACATCTTCTATTTTAGTAAAATAACGAATTAAAATATCAGTTATATTTTTTTGAATACGATAATGTTCGGCTTCTATTTTAGCTAGAGAATAATCATTGTTCTTATAAGCTTTTAAGTATAAAGCGATTCTTTTAGCATTCCATCTTTGAATTAAAAATGGTCTTATTTCAATATCTTTATCTTCACATAAAGATAAAAAAAGCATTACAGCAAGGAAGTAATGTTCTGGAGCACCATTTAATTTAGCTATATAGCCTTTTCTAATTTTCTTTAAATAGTCTTTTTCTTCTACCATAGAACATTGACCTGATTTTTGAATACCATATAAAATATTTTTATCACCATCACTACCAGCATAGATTTCTGGTAAAGTTAAAATTTCTTCATTATTAAATTTTAAATAACTACGAAGACGATATGGTGTTTCAGCCCTTATGGGACTTTTTTCTTCTTTTAAATATAATTGTGCTCCAATTGAATTAATTGTTCCTAAGCATATTTCTTCTTCAAAAGGAAGTAATTTATTATCAAACATAGCTATTCTTGTTTGTAAGAAAGCTAAAGGATTTTTAAAATCATCAAAAGAAGCATTTGCTAATAATAAACAAATAATATATTTTACTATGTATTCATTTTTTCTTTCTAAAGGATTTTTATATTCCATAATATTTAAATCTTCTAAGAATTCAAAATCTTTACCACTATAAAAAGAAAGAGCTTTTCTTACATATTCAACTAATAATATATCAAATATCTCTTTATCATTTACTTCTAATGTAGGTATTATTAAACCTTTATAAGGAAGGTCATTACATTTTGTTACTTGTTCATCATTTAAGATTAAATTAAAAGCCATATTGATAATAAAGAAACAATCTATCTTACCTGTTTGAGCTTCGATAGCAAGTTTATTGTAAAATATATCAAGAATTTTTGCATCACTCATGCCAAACACCCCTAAACCTGGGTTATTATAGCATAGATATTTGAAAAGTAAAAGAACTAAGTTGACACTTAGCTCTTAATACTTAAAATTTTAATCCTTCATCTTCAGTTAAACTATTAACGTGTTCATTTATAATAGTTTTTATATTTCTTAGAGTTTCTTCTTGGACTTCGTGATATTCTTTAATAACATCTCTTAAACGAAGTCTAAAACCTAGACTTTTCATTAAGTTAGGATCAATAGTAAAGAAATCCTTATTTAATATAACTTGATTATCTTTAATAGTAATACCTTCTATAGTTAATTCGTTATGAATAAAATGCATATCTTTAACACAGTTTTTAGTACTTATAGTACCTTTCATAGTTTCTAGAAAACTATCTAAAGGAAGATCTATTTTATTAGGTATTTTATTTTTACCAAGTAATTTAGTTATAGTTCTTTTAGGAGATTTACCACTTACAATACTAATTGTACCTAAACCATTATTGCGTAATTCAAAGTAATTAATATTTTCTTCCATTAGATCACTTCCACTATTATAAGTATATTAAAGATATTTAATTTTGACAATAAGATTAATGATAATTAATTGGAGTTATATGGTTGTTTTTCTTTTTTAAAACTAAAGCACCATAAGAATCTAGTTCTTCTTTAGAAGATTTTCCTAAGAAGTACGTTTTTTCATAATCGGTATATTCTTCAGGAAGGAAGATTTTTATTTTACCATTAGATCTATTTACTGCTATTAAAATAGATTCTGTTAAAGTATGTCTTTTAAACATAATATATTCATTATTTATTTCGATTATTTCTAGATCTGCTTCTTCTAAGAATTGTTCTTTTTGTCTAATTTCACCTAGTGATTGAAAGAATTTAAGTAAATCTTTATCTATATTATGCCATGGGAAAGGACGACGATTAGCTAAATTACCCATACCTTGTAATCCTACTTCATCACCATAAAAGATTGATAAAATACCAGGAAAAAAGGTTAAAACATATAAGTAAGCTTTATATATTTCTTTACCTCTTTGATATTCTTCGAAAGATAATTGATAATTTTTTTGCCATTCTAAATCACTTTCATTATTTAAGTTCCATGCCCATTCACCACTATATCTAAATTCGTGAGTACCAAAAATGTTTATTGCTCTTGTAATATCATGAGTAGATGTAAAGTTCATTAAAGAGTTTAAAGTATCTATAGGGTATTCAGTCTTTAATTGATTTATGACATCACGTAATTTATGAACGTCTTCATATTTAAAATATCTAATTAAGGCATCAATTAAGGTATAATTCATGACGGTATCCATACCTTTACCACCTGATATGTAGTTTCTATTCATACGCATTGGATTTTTCCATACTTCACCGATGATAAAACCATCTTTTTTATTTCTTTTAACAGCAGTTCTAATGCCTTCTATAAATTCATCACTTAATTCATCAGCAACATCTAGTCTTAAACCATCAATACCTAAAGAAAACCATAAATCTATTATTCCACCTTCACCATAAATATAGTTTTGCCACTCTTTATTACTTCCATCACAAACAGGAAGATTTTTCATTCCCCACCAGTAATCAAAATAAGTCTTGTTATCAGCAATATATTTACGATAAAAAGGATAATACTTAGATTCTGGGCTTTGGGATGCTCCTAGTTCATTAAAATGGTTATATTCATTAAAATATTTACTATCATTACCAGTATGATTAAAAACAGCATCTAGGATAATTTTTATTCCTTTTTGGTGAGCGATGGTACATAATTTTTTCAAGTCTTCATTTGTACCAGCATAAGGATCTACTTTTTCATAATCAGATGTATCATAGCGATGATTAGATTGAGACCAAACAATTGGACTTAAATAAATGATACTTACTCCTAAGGATTTTATGTAATCTAGTTTATCAATAATTCCTTTTAAATCGCCACCATAAAAGTCAGCGTTCCATATACCATTTTCGTCAGGACCTATTTTAATATCTTCATCCCAATTAGAATGAACTGTTCTATTTTCCATAGGTGGTAAAGGTTCTTCTCTTCCTTTATTAAAACGGTCAACAAATATATGATACATTATTTTTCCTTTAGCCCACTTTGGTACTTCAAAATTAACACTCATCTGCCACATTTCACTTGGAGAAATTGTCGATACTTCTTTTTGATTTTCTTTTTTTAAATAAATTGATTGATTATTAACATTAAAAGAAAAATAGTAATGATATATAGCTTTTGTAGGTAGTGTGATTGTAGTTTTAAAAATTGAAAATTGTTCATCATTTTTTACATGATCTAGTCTAAATATTTCTCTTGTATTATTGTTTTCAACAATAAAAGAAACAGATGATATCCAACCTAATGACATAGGAATTTTAATTAGTACATCATATTTAGCACCTGTTTCATAGGTTTCTGTTTTAATTATATTAAACTTTGTTTTTTCTAAAATATTTTCCATAAGCCCACCTATATTATAAATTCATTATAACATAAAATATTATTTAATATAAAAAAGAAGTGTTGCCACTTCTCTACTATTTATTTTAGATTTTCTAGAACTCCATGTTCTAGGTCATCAATGTTATATAAAGTATCTAGTTTATTAAAGGTTTCCTCTATATTTATTTATCTCTTCTATTATAGCTTCACCATGTGTTTTAACTTTAATAGCTGGTAATATTTTAGAATTTTTTAATTCTTCAAATGTTTTTGGTTTTAAAGCAATTATTTTATCTAATTCATCATTTGTAAAGACATAATATGCTGGTAAGCCCATCTCATTTGATCTTTTCTTTCTAAAATTTATTAATTTTATTTTCAATGTATCGTCTTTTATATTATTTATATTATTATAATATTTATTTTTATAATAATCATAATAATTTATATTATATTTAACTGATAAATTAAGATATGATTGGGCAGTTGCTAACATTTCTTTTTGATTTTCCATATATTCACTATTATCTCTATGATTTAAATCATATTCAATCTGTCTTACTAGAGCATCTGATCTTAGTATCTTATACTTCATTTCCTTTGGAGCTTTGTTAGTATTAAGTATTGTATCATGGTTTGCTGCAACTACTAAAACTCTTCTATAATGTTCAAATTTACTTGATGCTAAAGCTCTTGTTAAAGTTGAAATATTACTTTCCCATATTTTTCTAATAACTTCCCTTTGGGCTTCAGCTTGTCTTAATGGAGAATACATCCCCTTTTTTATTTTTTTACCATTAACAGTGAATTCTCTAATAAAATCGCCTTTTTCAGTTACTGTGATATTTCCTACAAGATTTTTACATTCAATATAGTAAAAATATAGTGAGGTTATAATTATGTAATCAATTTGAGCACTCAAATCACCATATTGATATTTAACATCTCTTAAAACATACATTCCAATATGAGATTTTTTTAACTGATAAGCTATTTCATTTTCACCATCTAAACCCTTTTTAACAATATATAATTCACTTAATAATTCCTCATTATTAGGAAATTCTTCATTCAACTTTTTTAAAGCTTCATATTTAGCTTGTAAATCACTGGTTTCTTTTAAAAATATAGTATCTTTGAATCTTAAAGAATCGATTATATTATTTATTAAATTCATTTATATCACCAACAATTATAAATTATTTATCTTAGTATTAATATATCATAAGAAAAAAGAAAACTCCATCATAGAAATGGAGATTCTTGCATTTTAGACCAGGATTATTTATTAGTCGCACTACCTAGTGGCGAAAAACATGCTCAAACGGGATTACTTATTACTCGCACCACCCGCAAGCGAGTTTCGTTCTTAAATGCATCTTAAATATACTATATTTTTATCTATAATACAATGTTATTTTTTAAGAAAACATGCGAACAAAATCTGGTATTTCAACTACCCATAAATATTTAACTACAGGTCTTGAATAATTATTATTTGGATCTTTATTATAATAATGACTTACTTTAGGAAATTTTAAACCCCATTCATTAAAGTTTTTAACGGCTTCATTAATTATTTCTGTACTTACATCTTCATTTATCTCTTTATATACTAGTTTTTTAGGTTCATTTAATTTAAAGTCTTTGATTCCCATTTCTTTTAATACTGTTTCTAAATCTTTATTAGTTTCAAAGGAATGCTTTACACAACTAAATTGAAACCAACCATAATCATTAAAATTAAAGAAAGATGAATAAAAACTTCTACGAGTTGAATTTTCTTTAGCTAATTGTAAATAATCTACACCATCGGCATAATTAGTACCAATATGTTCTACAGCATAATTAGCAATGTCTTGTAATTCATTTACTTTATCTTCTTCGCCATAATATTTCCAATAAGCAACGGCAAAATCATTAACTAATTGTTCTTCATCAGCTATAGGTATATCTACACCTTTGTTATACATAAGAAGTCCATGACCTAATTCGTGTATGACATTATACCACTGGAAATATAATTCAAATCTTTCTTCAGTATTAGTTTCACCTAAAGCATTTACAACATTCATTTGATTTTCTTCAGTACTTTGATTATATAATCCGGTAGTAACAGCATAACGTCTTGGAGATATAATATATATTAAAATAAGTAATGCTAAAATAACTAATGAAACTATGTCAGCTTTACTAAAATGAAATATACCAACTTTTATTTTGTTATTTTTTTCTTCTTCTTTTTCTACCTTTTTGTTGGAAGTTACCTTTTTCTTTTTAGCTTGATTTTCTTTATTTTTCATATTATCACCATTTTGATTATATCATTTACATAAAAAAACAGACACGTAAGTGTCTACTTAAGTGTCTATTATTTACATTATATTACGTACTATGCCAAAAGCTATAACAATAATTAATAAAGGTATAGATACATAGTTAGGTATTCTTATTGGTTTGTTTTTTTCTAAAACATAATCAATTGTATTATATAGATAATACACAAGAAAGAATGGTATTAATATACAGACTAATTGATTGTAATTAAATGCTTTTTCAAAATGTAGTTCTAGAATGGAAAAAAGACATCTTGTTATTCCACATCCAGGACATAAGTAACCTGTAAAATAATTAATTGGACATACTATACTGAAACCAGTATATTTATTTAAAAAATAATATCCGATAAATAATATAAAAAGTAATACATGGATATATATTACTTTAAATAATCTTTTTTTATTGAGTTGCAAATCTATTTAAATCACTTTGAATTAATGCATAACTTACAATACCAAGTCCAAAAACACCAAGAACTAGGTATAAAATGGAATTATCACTAATTTGAACACCATATCTTTGGCCAGCTTCTTCTAGTTTTTTACCCATTTTATAGTACCAATAGAATGAATAAATACCACAAGTTACTAGAGAGTATACAAATGACATAGCACCACCAGCAGTTTTTTCTCTTTCAGATAAAAGATTTGTTTCATCAGTCATAACTACAAACCAATATATTGAATATAGGCCACAAGTAACAATTGATAAAATAATTGTTATAACAAGATCTCTTTTTTGAATAGTTGGTCTTGGACCTACAGTTTGACCCGTATTAGGTTGGCTATAGTTATTTTGAACTGGTGCTGCTCCACCATTTACTGGTGTTCCACAATTTGGGCAGTTATTTGCTCCTTCTGGTATTTGATAACCACAATTTTTACAATACATAAAATCGCTCCTTACTTCTTTATTTTTCTATATTAATAATACGGGAATTTATCAGTTTTGAAATATAAAAATTGTGCAAACCATTATAAAATGGTTATTTTTTTGTCAAATTTTAGTT
>CANQOR010000011.1 GCA_947625535.1 uncultured Bacilli bacterium | reverse complement strand
CATCTAATAACTTTTGAACCATTTCATCATAACTTATAAAAGGATATGCATTTTTAACAATACCACTTAAATGTCTTTTAGTTTCATCACTAAATCCTTCATAATCTTTAATAAATATTCTCTTATACGTAGCTGGTGCCATAAATGCAACATTTATATCAGCACAATAAGCTAAATAATAAGCATCTTCAGTAAGTGTATACTTTCCCCCAAATTTTTCTTTGAAGTCAAAATTACCTGCATCCTTAGCATCATTTTCATTAGCATATAAAATATATAAACCGGCTGCATAGTCATTATGATTTGTTTCCTCCAAATCTTTATAAGAATAAGTATGTTGACTTCTTTGATAATACCCATTCTGTGTTTTATCATTTGCTGTATAAACATTTTCTGCCTTAACCATTCCAATATTTACTAATAACAAAGCAAATACTAAAATATAATTTACAATTCCTTTAATTGTTTTTATAACAATTCCTCCTACTCTCTAACTATATTTTATCACATTTATTCAAAAATAAACAATAAAATACAACTTATCATATCAATTTACATTTTATAACCAAAAAAACCAATTATTAATTGGTTTTATACATCTATATCATCTAATACAAATTTATTATTTTTATGAACTATACTAACTCCTGAAAATGAATTTAACATTCCAAATATAGTTATTATAATAACAACAGCATACTTTAATAAATTAATTGTTTCTTTATTAACTTCATCAACAAAATTCTGTAATAATATTGTATCATGTATTTCATTAATTAAATAAAAGAAAAAGAAACCTACTCCCAAATATACAACAATATTAAATACCCATACAAATACATCATAAGCATATATATTAAATTTATTTAAGTATAAACGACGAAATCTCCCTCTTATAGAAGTATTAATTACAAATTTAATTACAAAACACATTATAATAAGAGAACCTGATAACATAACAAAACTTCTTCTAATTGCTGCATTATATTCTTCTAAAGTATAACTATCTAATAAAGTAAATAATTCTATTTTAAACTTTGATATATTTAATCCTATAAATACTAACAAACCTATTATCCATAAAACTATAACTGCTTCTATAATTGTCGATAATATTGAACTATATAAAGTAGTTTCTTTCTTTATAGTATCCCCTTTAACTCCTGTATAATCATTTTCATCAACTGGATTATAACTAATATTATTCATATTATTCATACTATCCATATTACCAACATTATTTTGGTTATTAGAAGTTTTCTCAATATTTAATAATGCCATAAAACCAACTCCTATTATCACATAAAGTATAGCACTATTCTAAATGTAATTTCAACTTTTTAATTACCTTTTTCTCTATTCTTGATATATAAGACTGACTAATTCCTAATATTTCTGCTACTTCTTTTTGCGTATATTCATTAGTATTATAAAGACCATATCTCATTATCATAATTTGTTTATCTCTTTCATTTAATTTATCTAAATAATCTTTAAGTAATTCAATATCAACCTTCTTTTCATATTCTTTATATGTTATATCTTCTGGTGTTCCAACTATATCCTCTAAATGTAATTCATTTCCTTCAGCATCATATGTTAATGCTTCTTCAAAACTAACATCATTGACTCTTTTCTTATTCTTTCTTAAATACATTAATATTTCATTAGATATACATCTTGAAGCATAAGTAGCTAATCTAATATTTTTATCTATTTTATAAGTAGAAATTCCTTTAATTAAACCAATAGAACCAATACTTACTAAGTCTTCTAAAGTATCTAAACTACTTTCATATTTCTTAGCTATAAAAACAACTAATCTTAAATTATGTTCTATTAATTTATTACGAGCATTAATATCTCCCTGTTGAGCCTTTATTAAATAAGCTATCTCTTCTTCTTGTTTTAATGGTGGTGGTAAAATATCACTACTACCTACAAAGAAAAATTGATTATATTTTTCTTTAAATAAACAAATTATCTTTTTAATTAAATTAATCATTTTAATCCCTCCATAATTTTACTATTTATAATACAATCAATTCCATCCATAAAGAAATTCTGTTTACTAATCCCAACTAAAAACTTATTATAAGTTTTACCATCTATTTCTAATCTTAAAGCTTTAATACATTCTAATAAACCATGATTATTTAAAGAATTATATGGTACATAAATAGGTTTATCTACTTTAATATCTTTAATCTTATTTCTATCTATTAAAATAATACTTTTTAATGTATAAGGATCTACTAACTTATTCCCAGTATCTAAAAAAGCATTAACTACAATAAAACAATCTTCATTAAAATAAATTTTACATTTATAGTAATTACTATAATTATTTTTAAATCCTTTAAATGAAACTATATATTTAAAATAAATAATTAAACTTATAATAAGAATAATACTATAACTTACTTGTAAACCATTATTTGTAAATACTAAACCATTATTAGTATAACTAAACTGACTATTTAAAAAGTATATACCTCCTCCCATTAACATACTAACTAAATAAAAATAAGTAATATTCTTTTTAAAATAATTAAAATCTTTATATCCAAAAGCTGCTAATAGCATAATTATTGCTACTATTACTTTATATATCATAATTAATATTATATTTAACTTAATAAACATAATAAATAAAGTAATACTCCCTATTAAACTACTTAAAAGAAGTCTTTTTAAACTAGTATTCCTCCGTAATATATAATTAACACTCATTAAAAGAATTAAATCAAAGATAAAGTTTATAATTATTACCACATCTAAATATATTTTCATTTCATCACCATAAATAATTTAACATTTACTATTACCGAAAAAAGTCATAAAAAAACGATTTAGATATTTCTAAATCGTCTTAAGTTTTACTTATATTATTAGTTGTTTGATTAGTTTCTACATTAGTAGGATTATTATCAATTTTACCAGTAGCAATAATTTCTTCTACTCTACTATAGAATTCTTCGGTTGTTAAATTACCATAGTTAGAAAGCATCATTTCCATTGTATGTTTATTTAAGAAAGAGCGATATATAATACCTAACTTAGTTCCATTAACATCTGAATCTAAGATTAACCATTCTGATTTATCTATAGTTTTTACTTCGTTACTATATATTGTATAACCTCTATCTTCCCATTGTTTTTGTAATTCTAAAACTTGGTTTTTATAAACACTAAATGGTTTATTTTCATATATTGAAATAATAATTTGTAATTTATCTTTTTGATTAATTAAGGCAATATATTTTTCATCAGGATCTATTGTTATATCATAACCATCAGGTATTTTAAATTTAAATCCTGCATATGACGTATAACCGATATCTTCTTCTGGCTCGGGTTCAGGATCTGGTTCTGGATTAGGATTTGGTTCAGGATTAGGATTCGGTGTAGGATCAGGTTCAGGTTCAGGATTTGGAGTTGGTTCAGGAGTTGTTGGTTCTTCTTTACCAGGATCTAACTCATCACCAGAACCAAAAATAATTTCATCATCAGGTGTATAAGGCTTTTCTTCACTAAATATAACTTTTGATAATAAAATACCACTACTTACTAAAATAGCTAATACTAAAATAACAACTAATACATATATTGGTTTTATTTCAGTACTAGAATTATTACCAGTATTTTGAAAGAAAGTTCCTTTTTTAGAAGACTTATTAGATGTTGGAAAGAAAACACTACTACCCATATCGGCACCTGTTTCCATTTGATTAGAAGCAATATTTGAAGACAAACTAAAAGGATCATTAACATAATCATGAACATCTACCACAACACCGCAAACACGACATTGTGTTGCACCAGGTTCTAACTCTGAACCACATATCTTACATCTCATCGTCTTCACTCCCTTCTAATCATCCTACTATAAAAAGTATATCACATATTAACACTTTTAATGTAAAAAAAAGAATGACTTAACATCATTCTTACTTACTAAAGTCAATTTTACCTAAATTTAATTCTGTATCACATTTATAACTATTACTATCTATTTTAACTTTTCCATCCCAAGTTGCTGATGCATATGTTGATGAATCATAACCACCAGCTACAGCAAGAATATCATCATAAATTTGTTCAGGAGTTGTTGCTGTACCAGTTGAATTAAAGGCAAAGGCCATTGATAAATTAGTAGAAATATCAACAGTTATCATTACAACTGAATCAGAACCTAATAAGAATAATTCTTTACCACCATAATTTTGAACACGATAACTAACATTAGTAAGACCTTGACTAGTTAAAGTGCTAACTATTTCATCAGCTTCTGTTTTCATTGTACTAACTGTAAATGGGAAGATTGTATTATTATAAACAATATTTGTTTTAGAAGATTTAATTGCTAATGCATTAGCAGAACTAGCATAATCATAACCATCTACCTTTTTAAATTTATAACCTTGGTATTCAATTACATCTGCTTCATTAACAACAACTTTGTTATCATCATCTTCTTTTTCAGATTCAGGTTCCTTTTCCTCTTCCTTTTCTTCTTCTTTATTATCATCTTTTTTATTTTCTTTTTCCTCTGTCTTAGTATCATCCTTATTATCATCTTTGCCTAAATTAGTAACTAAGAAAATACCTACTCCTAAAATAGCTATAACTAAAACAGCTATTACAATCATTAAAACATTATTTTTCTTATTAGCTGGTGCTGGTGCAGCTGGCATATTAACACCAGGCATTGGTTGTGGCATAGGTTGTGCCATTGGTTGTGGTTGCGTAGGTGTAGGTTGTGGCATAGGTTGTTGTACTGGTGCTGCTGGTGCCACTGGTTGTGGTGCAGGATTAACTGGTGCTACTGGCACTTCCCCTGTAGGTGCAGGAGCAGGTGCTGGTGTAGGAGCTACAGGTTGTGTAGGTGCTACAGGTTGATTATTCATACCTCCCATATTATTTTCTACTGGCATTCCCCCAGCAACAGGTGCAGGAGCTACTGGTCCTGGAGCAACTCCATTATTTAAAGAACTATTATCAGTCCCACATATTGAACATAATGTAACGCCATCAGGTAAGACATTACCACATTTTCTACAATTCATATTGACCTCCATTTTATATAAACATATCTTCTATTCTATTAATAATTTTAACATACTAAGCTATCATAAATCAAGTTTAATCAATTTAGAAACAGTTGTACCACCATAAATGTCTTTAATTCTAAATAAACAATAGTACTCTCCTGTTCCATCTAAAGAAGTAAATTCTAACTCTAATTTATCAGTTGCTTCTTCATATCCATAATATGTTGAATAACTTTCCCAATCAGAAGTATAATTGCCTTTATCATCAAACATCTTATACCAATAAGTCATTAAATCATAATATTTAAAATCTTTTGGATTTAATAAAACTCCCTGTGGTTGGTCAGATGCAATACTCTTAGCACTAGCAACATAAGGTACACCATCTTTAACTTTAAAAGTAATCTCTGCACTTTCTACCGCCCAACCAGCTGAATTATTACTACCAGTTAAAACACCATATGTTATATATTTTTCTTCATCTTCTGTTGATCTATCAATTATTTGTAAATAACTATCTTTTTGTTCTTTACCATCATCATCTGTAACATTTTTAACTCTAATTATCTTATAAGTAATATTTGTTTGTAAAAGGCCATCATCAGTTAATGTTGCATTATCAGAAACAAATACTGGCATATAATAATTATCATTCATCTTTCTTACAACCAAGTAGTTAGCTCCAGCAAAATCACTAATTTGTTCAGGTGTTAATTGCATTGAAAATTCACCCTTCTTCATAGTTAAATCTTTCTTAGCAATTGCTCCTGCTACTAAACTATTACTACTTCCTGTAGATTTAATTTTATAAAAAGAATCAATTAATTTATTATAATCTTTACCAAAAGTAAAACTATCATATAGATTTAAATAATATTTAACTTCAGTTGCTGAACCATTATATGGAAAATATATTGATAAGCCATTAATATCTTCTGTATTAGACCAATTATATACTACAGCATCATCAAATGCTTTTAATAAATTAGAAACATCATAAGATGAATAATTTTTAATACTATCTACTAAGTGATATAAATCAACTGTATCAATACCATTACTACCAGCTGCAGTAGCAAACTGATACATTCTTGATCTAATCTTAGATATCGCACTATAACTCTTATCAATATCTATTCCCTTAGCAAATTTATCTAATTCTTCAAATAATTCATCAACTTTATTTAAATCAATTATTGAATAACAACTAAGTTCATCATCAAAAGGATCTGCTAACTTCATAAAATCCCCATAAGAAGCAATATACTTCTTACCAAAATCAATTGCTGTATCATCAACTGTAACATCATTAACAAAATCTAAAACACTTTGATAATTACCTAACCAAGTTACTTCTTCAGAAGCTATTAAGAAATTAGCATAAGGTTCAAAAGTGGCTGCTACTTCAGCTGTACCCATTAAACAAGTTCTAAATACAACCATTTCTAATTTATTATCTTCACTAAAAGGACTATCATCTAAAGCCTTATCAAATTCACTTAAAGATAACAAATCATTTTTATGAAAATCATCAACAACTGCTCCTTGTAAAGCATTACCATGATCATAAATAACTAAGTCATAAAAATCTGTTTTATAATTTTTATAAGCATAATCTAAAAAACTAGTTAATGTTGATGCTTCACTCATATTCTTTTGATCATAAGTTTCTATTTTTTCAAAACCATCTTCTTTTAATATATAGATTGCATTTTCATCATTTTTAACAAAATTATGCCATAAACTAGTTCCACCTGTATATATTAAAATATTAACATTATCTAAATCTACTTCTTCTCCTGAAATCGTCTTTAAATCAGTTGTAAATGACATAACTTCTGATTCAAGATTAGTCGGACTAGCATAAATCATTACTGTTCTACTACCACCAGATAATACAAATTCTTTTTCTTTATCTTCTTTTTTATTAACTACAACAACTGTCGCTATAATTAATAATACAAGTAAAATAGATAATAATATAATAATTATTATTTTTAATTTTGCTGAATCATCTTTAACTACAGGTACTTCATTTATTTCTCCACAATGAGGACATATTGTTGTTCCATCAGCTAATAAATTTCCACATCTTCTACATACCATAATTGCCAACTTCCTATCTTAATAATTATATCATATATAAAGAATAAAAAAAGATGATTTTTTAAAAATCATCTCTATTTCTTAAGAATGGTGGAATATCCACATTATCAAAATCATCTTCATCTCTCATATATGAAGTATTTTTAGGTAAATCATTATCTAAGCCACCACCAATTTGTTCTCTAGCATCATCAAATCCTGTAGCAATAACTGTAACGATTACTTCATCATTTAAATTTTCATTAATAACAGCACCAAATATTGTATTAATATCTGTATTAGCAGCATTTCTAACTACTTCAGCAGCATCTTCAGCTTCAAATAAAGTAAGTGAATTACCACCAGTAATATTAATAATGGCATCTGTTGCTCCATCTATAGTTGTTTCAAGTAAAGGAGATGCAACTGCTTGTTTAGCAGCTTCAATAGCTCTATCTTCTCCAACACCTATACCAATACCTATAATAGCATTACCTCTATTTTGCATAACTGCTTTAACATCAGCAAAGTCTAAGTTTACTAAACCAGAAACAGCAATTAAATCAGATATAGATTGAACACCTCTACGTAAAACATTATCAACTTCTTTAAATGCTTCTAACATAGGTGTAGTTCTATCTATCATATCTCTTAATCTATCATTTGGAATAACTATTATTGTATCAACATGTTTCTTTAACTCTTCAAGACCAACTTCAGCTTGTTCCATTCTTTTGCGTCCTTCAAACTTAAATGGCTTTGTAACAATACCAACTGTTAATGCTCCTTGTTCTTGAGCAATTTCAGCTACAATTGGAGCAGCCCCAGTACCAGTACCTCCACCTAAACCACAAGTAACGAAAATCATATCAGCTCCAGCTAAAGCTTCTTCAATTTCTTTTTTACTTTCTAAAGCAGCTTCTCTTCCTATCTCTGGATTAGCTCCAGCTCCTAAACCTTCAGTAATAGTTTTACCTATTTGTAATTTAGTTTCAGCATTACTATTATTTAATACTTGTAAATCAGTATTTGCAACAATGAATTCTACTCCGCCAACTCCTGATTCAATCATTCTATTAACAGCGTTACATCCACCGCCACCAACACCAATAACTTTTATCTTAGCAATTTGATCTCTTTCTAAATCTTGCATCTCAAATCCTCCTTATTAACCATTAAATAAATATCCGAACAACTTACCAATTACACTATCATCTTGTTCATTATAACTAGCTCCACTTAATATTTGTTGTTCATCTACGGAAAAGATTGAATAATCTTTATCTTTTAACTTAGCATTATACGCATAAAATTTAAGTAATCCTAAACAAGAACTATATTTATTATTTCTAACACCTATTTCCATAATATTACCTATTGTAACATCATTACCATATATTTCTTGTAAAATAATATTAAAATCCTTAAACTCAGTTAATCCTCCTGTGAATATTATATAACTTATTTCCTTTTTTGTTAAGACATTTATCTCTTTCTTAGCTATATTAAGTATTTCAGCAAGTCTACTCATTACAACTTCACTTATTTCAAATTGATTGATATTTATTTTTAAAGAAGATTTATTTTCTACTTCCATAATATCACTCGCTTGTGCCATATTTTTATGAGTTAAAGCAAAGTTTTCTTTTAAATTCTTAGCAACATCTAAAGATACTTTATATATAAAAGATATATCATTATCTATATTTTTACCACCTAAATTTAAAACACTTGTATTAGTTAGTACTCCTTTATTAAATATTCCTATTGATGTAGTATCTTCTCCTAGATTAATAACAGCTCCAACATTACGATCATAATCTTTATTTTTAAATTCAAAATAATCTCCTATTGTCGATAATGAAATATCTAAGACATCTACCCCTAATCTTTCTAAACAAGCTAGCACAGGATAAATATTTTTCTTAGGAGCTGATACCATTACTCCTCTAACAGATAATTCTTTTGAAGTTAATCCTTTAGGATCTTTAACAATTCTATTATCATCTAAAGCAAAGCTAGTTGGCATCATTGAAATATATTCCATGCCCTCTTCTTTTTTACTTTTAACAGCCTTTTGAACAACGCGAATTACATCTCGTCCTTCTATTAAATTACCATCATTAGTAATATGAACACTCCCTGTAACTACGGCATATTTAGCATTAATAGCTGGAACACTAACTATCATTTGTTTAATTGGTAACCCAATTACTTCTTCACATTTTTGTATAACATTTTTAAGGGGTTCTAATAAACTATTAGCATCTTCTACTATACCTTCCTTAACTCCTCTTGATGGCGCTTCTGCAACAGCTAATATATTAAGTTTTTTCTTAACCATTTCACCAACAACTAGTTTAACAGTATCTGAACCAACATCTAAACAAGCCATTATCTTACGCATTTTCATCACTCCATATTATACTAACCTTAATTATACCTTAATCTTTTTTAGTTTTCAACAAAATGAAATAAAATTATCGGATTATAAGCCAAAAAAAAGTAATCACAAGTGATTACTTAATAGCTTCTAATAATTCAGCTTTTTTCATTGAAGTATAATTTTCAACACCTTGTTCTTTAGCTACTTCTTTTAATTCAGCAACAGTCATTTTAGAATAATCTTTAACTTCTTCTTTTACTTCTTTTTCTTCTTTTACTTCTTTTTTAGGAGCAACTACTTTACCTTCTAAAGCTGCTTTACTTACATTAACTAATTCAGTGAAAGCAGCAGGATCATCAATAGCAATAGTACTTAACATTTTTCTATTAACTTCAATACCAGCTTTAGTTAAACCATTGATAAATTTAGAATAACTAATTTCATTTTCACGGCAAGCTGCATTAATTCTTTGAATCCATAATTTTCTAAAGTTTCTCTTATTAGCTTTTCTATCTCTAAATGCATAAACACCACTATGGAATGTTTGTTCTTGAGCTGTTTTAAATAATCTATGTTTAGATCCAAAATAACCTTTAGCTTTTTTTAATACTTTTCTTCTTTTATTTTTAGCGATATTTCCGCCTTTAACTCTTGTCATCTCGAACTTCCCCTCTCTTTACTAGATAAAGTCTTTTAGACGTCTAGTATCTCCTTTACTTAATACTCCCTTATTTCTTCTTTGTCTTACAGCTTTAGCTGTATCTTTTCCAGTTATATGATTACCATTTGATTTTTTATAAACTAATTGACCATTCTTTTTAGCTTTTAGAACTTTACTAGATGCTTTATGTGTTTTTTGTTTACTTTTTCCCATAATCTACTTCCTCTTTCTTTTTTATTTTTTTGGTGCTAATAGCATAATCATTGTACGACCTTCTAATTTAGGTTGTGACTCAATTATTGAAACATCACTTAATTCATCAGCAAAACGAAGCATAACATCTCTACCTAATTCAGGGCGATCTATTCTTCTACCTTTAAATCTAATAGAAACTTTAATTTTATGTCCTTTAACTAGATAATCATAAGCATTCTTTTTACGAGTATTAAAGTCATGAATATCAATATTAGGACTTAATTGATATTCTTTAACATCTTTATTGCTTTCTCTTTGTTTCTTTTGTGATTCCTTAAGTTTCTTTTGTTTCTCATAACGATACTTATTATAGTCCATAATTTTACCTACTGCTGGTACAGAATTACCACTCATAAGTACTAAATCTAAACCTGCATAGTTAGCTAGTGTTAAAGCATCTTCTAATTTTTTAACACCCATTTGTTCTCCATTTGGACCAATTACCATTAATTCTGCCACTCTAATTTGTTCATTGATAGGCATGTCGTTTTTATCCTTTGCCAAATAATAGCACCTCCACACAATTAAAAAGGGCGAACACCTAGTATCCACCCATCAAAACAAAATAAAATAAAATTTTATTCAGCTCTTTACCTATCATAACTCACTACAATCAGGTGGATGTGGATACATCGCTTTCTTTTCAATAACAAAATGAATTATATACTAATTAATTCCGTTTGTCAACCCCTATTAACAATTTTGTCCTTTTATTACTTTAGTATTAACCTTTGATAAGCAATTTCTGTCGTCGCAACTAATTTATCCTTTAAATCTAAAGGAATAAATATCATATATTTAATCTGCGTTTTTTCATCAAAATAAATCTTTAAATGCCATGCCCCATTATTAAATCTATCATGTGTATAAGAAGGTATTGTACATATTCCATTCATTGTATCTAACCCACTACGATGAAAATGTCCTAATACATCAAGATAAGAATCTTCTCTAAGTCTATTATTATTTGCATAATAACTATTTAAAGACTGTATTAAAGATTCATTATTATAACAATCTTCTTGAACTGGATCTAAAAACTTTGTATATGGATGATGAACCATAAAACTACCTAACATACTTTTTTGACCATTAAATGTTATCGTTACATGGTCATAACCTAAAGATATAAAATCCTCACGATAAGTAGTTAATTTCTTAATTGGATCAAACCCATAATTTAAAGCATCCTTATCATGGTTGCCACCCATTACAGCATGATATACTCCCGGATGATGTGGTAACTTACTAATTGCTCTATCAACAACTTTTTGACTAGTAGTAAATCCTTTAAGTAATGGTGTTTTATGTGAATACTTAAAGCAAAAGAAATCTCCTGCATTAACAACCAACTTAATATTATTAGCATCACAATATTCTAAAAGTTTATCAAACTCTTTTATAACATCTTCACTAAAAGTTGCCAAATGATAATCAGCTGTTAACAACATATCATAACATTTACAACCTTCAGGTATTACTATATCAAAACTTCCATCAGTTAATACCTCTGGTGGTACTATTACATACTTAGGTTTAGTTTCTTCTAAAGAAGAACTAACATTAATACTTTGACGTATCTTAATTAAATAATTATATATAGCTTCCTTAGTTACTTCATCATAACCTTGTAAAGCCAAACTATTAATTAACTCATCTATTGTTGCTCCATCAGAAGCTATCTTAGCTAAAATAATATCAATAATTTCTTGTTCTCTTATTTCACATTCTGTTTGTTTTTGTTCTTCAATAGATCTTCTTCTTTCAACTTCTTCATAAGTTTTAAGTACTTTTTCTTTTTCTTCTAATAAAGTCTCCATACTTTCTATCTTTTGTTCTAAAGAATTAACACTTATTCTAAGTTGTTCACTTCCTTCACTCAAACTAGTATTTTCCATTCTTAATTCCTCATTTAATTTACTCATTTCCATAATTTGTCTTTGTAAAGTACTAACAGCTTCTTTTAAATCCGCTATTTCTCTTTTTAATCTATTATATTCATTAACACATTTTTGAGCTTCATTACGAGCTAAATTAACATCATCTTGTTTCTTCTTAACTACTTTATCTTTATCTTTTAACTCTTTTTCTAAATATTCATATAATCTTGTCTTTTCATCTAATTGTCTACTTAATTCTTTAACTTGTTCTTGTAAATGCATTATCTCTTTAACATAAGCACTAACTTGTGTTATATCTTCTTTAGAAGGATATAACTTATCTAAAGTCTTATTTAAACAATTTAATAATATATCTACTTCTTTATCATTCTCTTTACCACTACGTTTTAACATACTTAAATAATATTCATTAATTAATCTAATTTTACCAACTAATATTTCATCAACAACAATATTTTCTTTAGCACACCAATTAAGCATTCTATCTATACAAGAAATAAACTTACTTAATAAATTAAATGATATATTATCTTTTTTTAAATTATCTAAAGAATATTGCGTAAAAAATTCTATAAATTCTATATAATTAGCATTTCTTTTTCTTTGTAAAACCTTACATAAATCATAATAAAATATCTTACCCATCGGTCTTTCTCTTACAAATTTTAATACTTTAATTTTTTCAAAAGCTGACAATGCCATAATAATCCCCTCACATAATACAACTAGTTTAATTTTTTACCTATCATTTGTCAACAAAAAAAGGGTTTTTAATCACCCTTTTTAGTTGAATAAACAATTAATTCATGTTGTGCTCTCGTACAAGCAACATATAATAAATTCTTTTCATCTTTTAAATATTTACTATCTTTATCACTATATACTATAACACTATCAAATTCCAATCCTTTCGCTAAGTAAGCTGGTAATACTACTAACTCTTTATTAAATTCTTCTGTCTGACTATTAAGTAAAGATATTGGAATTTGTTCTTTTAATTCTTCATAAATTCTTAAAGCCGTCTTACTATCTCTTGTAATAACAGCAACTGATTTATATTTATCTTTCAAATAATTAATATCTTCTAATAATAAACTTTCATCAGTACGATGAATTAATGGTACACTTTCTGTTTTTCTAATTGCACATACATGATTAAGTCCCAATATTTTATTAGTAAATTCAATAATCTCCGGACTAGAACGATATGTCTTAGTTAAATTAATACATTTACTTTGTGGAAATAAACTAGCAATAATATCTAAAGTATCATATTTATAATAAGGATTAATAGTTTGATTAACATCACCTAGTATTGTAAAATTACTATTTCTAAATATTTTACTAATTATTAAATATTGTAAATAACTATAATCTTGAGCTTCATCTATTACTACTTGTCTTATATTTCTTTCATAAGGAAATCCTTCTAAAACCCCTTTCATATAAACAAATAATAAAGCATCTTCATATCCAATTACTTTTGTTTTATTAAAAGCTCTAATCTCTTCATCATTCATTCTTATTTTACAATAATCACTAGAGAAGAATCCTAAATAAATATCTTTATAATCTTTTCTAAAACTACTATTTTCTAAAATCATCTTTTTATAAGTCGGTTTCTTTTTTGTACTACCCTTATAATTAGATTCACTTAATTTCTGAGCAATAACATCAATTCTTTCAAAGAATGGTAAAGTACTATAACGATTATGTAATAAATCATTTAATTCATCTTTATATACTGTATATATTTTATTTTCTGTAAAATCACTAACTACTCTAGCTTTTCTAATAAAATCTTCTAAGTATAAATTAATATCATTAATTATTTCATCACTTTGTTTATATCTAATTAATTCTACATTCTTAACTTTCTCTGAATAATATTTACCAATAAATTCCATAAAAGGTTCTACTTCTTGAAATTCATTAATACTACTACTTAAATATTCATTAAATGTTGTTTGTAAAGTATTATCTTCTCCCAACTCTGGTAAAACATTTGAAATATATTCTGTAAATATTTGGTTAGGTGAAAATATTAAAACATCATTACTAGTTAAATTTTTAATTTTATAAAGTAAAAAAGCTATTCTATGTAAAGCAACACTAGTTTTACCACTACCTGCTATACCAGATACTATTAAAGTTTTATCTCTTACATTACGTATAACATTATTTTGTTCTTGTTGAATAGTATTAACTATATTTTTCATCTTTTCATTACTATCACTAGCTAATACTTCTTGTAATAATTCATCATCAATATTCATTGAATTATCAAAAGCACTTAATAATTTTCGTTTTTCTATCTTATATTGTCTTTTACGAAGTAAATTTCCTGTAATAGGACCTTCAGGTGCAGCATAAACAGCTTTACCTACTTCAAAATCATAAAATAAACTACATATTGGACTACGCCAGTCATATATAATGTTTCCATAATCATCATCTTTTAAATAAGTTAATCCTAAATAAATACTATACTTTTCTTTAGTTTCATCATCTTCAAATACTATTGATGCAAAATAAGGATTGTCCTTAATCCGATACAATTTTTTAAAATAATCCTGTTTCATCAATATTTTATTAGCTTCAAATTCTGATTCTGCATTAGCTTGATTAAGTTCTTGGGCATCCATTGCTCTCATATTATCCCAAGTATATTTTCTAAATTCTTTATACTTGTCTTCATCTTCAAAAATGTCTTCACCCATTTGAGCTAACTTGTCATCTAAAAGTTTTAATACCTCCTTTAATCTTCTTTGCTCCAGTTTAAAGTCTCTCTCAGTTATTGCCATTGTTCCACCTCTTCTTTCCAAAACAAAACTCCACTATATCCTTTTTTAAAGAGAATTATCCTATAGTGGTTAATCTTTGAAAACTAATATCTAAGTAAAACGCTAAATCAAGTATACAATTATTTTTTTATAATTTCAATAATAAAAAGAAAAAAATCTACAAAAGTAGATTTTATTTAGTTGTAATAATTTCAAGTTTATCTAAGAAATCTAAAGATTCATCATTTTTAAATCCCATATGACAAACTTTTTCTATTTGATCAATATCGAATAATGCAACACCATTAGTTTCCATTATTCCTTCTGGATAAGGACATCCTCTATAATCAAATACTTTATCTTTTTTTTCTTCAGCTCTTGCACAGTAACCATTAATCATTACTTTATGAGAACCACCCTTAAGTAATACAACAGTTCCTATTGGTAAATATTTTTCTTTCATAGTAGTCCTCCTTAATCATCCCTAGACATCTTAGTAACACCATATTTACTAAGCATTTCAGATTTAGACATTGGATTAGTAGGAGCTTTAGGTGTCCTACCACGTTTAGTTGGAGCATTACTACTAGAATTAGATTCATAAGTTAATCCATTACCAGCAGAAGATAAATTAGTAGATAATATCTTATCAACTTGTTTATTATAATCATTATCTATATACCCCATATAACAAACATCTTGAATTTGTTTTTTATCAAATAAACAAAATGTATTATTTAAAAATCCTTCAGGGAATACACAACCATTATAATCATATACTTTGTCTTCATCTTTTGCTTTTGATGAATATCCACAAATCATAACCTTTTTAGTACCACCTTCAAGTAAAACAACCGTACCTATAGGTAAAAGTTCTTTATTCATATTCTCACCAACCTATTTATATTTTTTTTAATCAAGAGACTTGATTGTCTCTTGATTAAATATTAAATCCTAAGCCACCATCATCAGCAACTACTCCACCAGAATCTACATTAGTACCAGTACCTTCATTGCCAGTTTCAACTTCAACTCCGTTTTCAACAACAACAGAGCCAGTATCACCAAGACTAATTCCTAATGTTCCATCATCAGCAACAACATCTCCACCTTCTGGGAAGTCAGTTTGTTCATCGACTGCCTCAGCTGAAGCATCATGTTCAGCTTTTAATTTTTCATAATATTCTTTCTTAGCATTTTCAAACGCTAATTGAGTTTCATTATAATTTGTTCTAGAAGTTTCAAGGGCTTCTAATTGTGTAGTAGCTTTATCTGCTGCTTCATTGTAAGCTTTAACAGCATCATTATATTCCGTAGCAGCTTCTTTAGACCATTTAGAATAATCTTCACCATATTGTTCTTCGTATTTAGCTTTAATATCAGCTAATTCTTGTTTCTTAGCAGAAACATCTTTTAATACTTCATTAGTTTCATCACAAACTTTTTGATAATCTTCACGAGCTGTTTGAACATCAGTTCTTAATTGACGAATACCATCATCTTCACTAGGTAAAGTTAATAGTTCACTTGGACCATCATAACTTAAATCAGCAAAGTTAGGTCTGTTATCCCACGCTGTATCAAAATCAGTTACACCATCAGCTTGAGCTAAAGATAAAGCACTAGCTGCAAGAATAGATTTTTCATCACCTTCAAGAATTGCTTTAAATGACATAAACTTATCATTTAAGATAGCTTCAATTTCAGCTTCGTTATAACCATATTCTCTAAGCTTAAGCTCAAGATTAGTTAAATCTCCAGTTTCATAAGCTTTTTGAATTTCTTCAATTAGAAGATTTCTATGTTCAACAATTTCATTTATATCAGTATCAAATTCGTATTGTTCACGAGCCAATTGATCATAATCAACTTCTCCAAAGTCAGGAGCTACATCATCAGGTAATTCAACCTCCACAACTTCTTCATATTCGAAGTCTTCTCCAACGCCTTCTTCTGGATTTTCATCTTCAGGATTTTCTGGTTCTTCTCCAGTGTTATCATCATCGTCATCATCAGTATCACCTGGATCAGGATTTGTAGGTGTTGTTCCACCACTAGTATTACCACCTGGGTTAGTATTATCTGGATAAGTTGTGTTACCACCTGGATTAGTATTATTTGTATTATTTGGATCGCCTGTATTATTCGGATCACCAGTATCATCAGGTCCACCTGTATTACCTGGATCATCAATATTATTAGTACCTCCACCAACAGGTCCTATTAAAGCCATACCAAGTAATCCACCATATAATGCTAAATCTCCACCACCTGGTTGATAATTTTGTAACGTTGTTCTAATCTTATCATTATCAATTTGTGTAGCTTGTGTAGCCGCATCATAAGCAGCATTCTCATCAGGATTATAAGATGGTAATAAATGATTTATAAATTCATTAGTATATAAACCACTATTAATAGTATCAGTCATAAATGAATTAGCATTTTTAACTATTTCATTAAAGTCTATATCATATCCATATTCTCTATTTAAATAATCAGCAGCAATTTCAGCATCCATAATAGTATTTGTATAAGTAAAGAATGCATTCATTGCTTCAGCTGTAGATATCTCTATAGTTTGACCATCTATTGTAACAGTTGTATCTATTCCAGTAACAGTCATTCCATCATCAGCTAATGAAGTTTTAACACCAAGAGAATCAGCTGTTTCTGTCATATTAGCATACATTTGGTTAAACTCATTAACTTTTGATCTAATTCTTTCTAATGCTATTTGAACATTGTACAACTTAGTTGCTTCATTAGTCATCTGTATGTAATTATCATCATTACCAGCACGACAATCTGCTAAAAGTTGTATAAATGTATCTCTTGATACAGTTATCCAATCAGGATCTCCTTGTAATTTGTATGCAACTATACCAAAAATCAAACCAATAGCAGCTGCTATCCAACCACCTACAGGAACTAAAATAGCTATTCCTACTCCACATGTGATAGCACTTGTAGTTCTTAATAAATCATAGAAATTACTTTTAGCATCTTCATATAGAGAATCTAAGAAACCGCTTTCAACAAAATTGTGATACAAATTATCAAAATTTGTACCCCAAATATCTTCAGCTTCTTCTAATGAAGTAAAAGCCTTTCTTACATTTTCTTCAACAGATTCATATTCAGCACTATTTATTTTTACTTTTGCCATAAATTCACCTCATCTATGTATAACATATACTAATGTTTTTCAGCTTTGTTACATTTATAACCAATCCAATGCCCAAAGTTAACCTCTAATTCAGCATTTATATTATCTATATCAGTTATAAAAGCACTATGCAAAGTATTTAAAGTGTTTTTCAAGTTTTTAACATCGGCATCAATCTCGTCATAAACATGTTGTATATCACTTGCTGTTGAACCATTTTCAAAATAAAAGGCATCGGTAATATCTGCTGCATTCTTTAAATTAGAAAGCATTTCGTCTAATTTATTTCCAATTTCACCAGTAGGTAATAGAAAATCAAAATCAGCTTTAATATCTTCGCCGATTATTGTATATTGCATGGCTTTTTTATTGCATGAATAAGTAGTCGTTGTTGTTGAACCATCTGCATTTGTAGAAGTTTGAGTAGCTGTTCCCATACATATTCCTCCTTATTATATATTTTTTTTAATTACTTGCTGTTGCAGTTTCATTCATTAAACTATCAAAATTTGAAGATAGATTATCATAATATTCTGTATAATTTTCATCGGAATTTGGAGAGTCTTTATATGCATCTAAGTCTCCCATCGCACCCATGTTTTCAGCACCAGCATATATAACTGTAGTATCATCCACATTGTCTAAAGTAGCATTAACACTTTTTCCAGAAGCATCAACGAATGATGCATTAACTAACTGTCCATTACCATTTTGATAGAATAAATTTCCATTATCATCACTATATAAATCAGTACCAGCAGTAGAATGAGCAATATAATAATATGGTTGATTATTAATAGTAACTTCATCCCCCATTACAACAGAGCCGTTAGAACCTCCGCTTCCATAATAGTCAAACGAATAAGTTGACCATGAAGATAATCCTTCTAATTTTCTAGCAACAGGCGATAATACTGTTGCACCAGTTGCCCATAGTATACCAGGAGAAGCAGATGCATTTTTAAGAGATTGTACCAGTATTTTTCTAGCTGCTCCACTACTAGAATTGGTTGCTAAAGCTTTAGTAAAATAGGAAACTTTACCCAAAGTACCAGCTTTTGAAGTAACGAAATTAGCAAACTTTGTATTTGCAAAGCGACTAAAGAATTTATTATTAGCAAACAAATTATCAGCAGCAGCAGTAGCGTTTTTTCCTGCAAGTCCAAATCCTCTCCTAAATTGTGTAAGATCATTTTTAGGAACACCTTTAAATTGAACAGTTGCTTTACCACGACCGTTACTTCCTGCAGAAGAAAGTCTAGATATTGAATGTCCTAAAGATTCCATATTTTTAAGCTGTTTAATATATTTAAATGCACTAAAAGTCGTTACAGCTGCAGCTCCAACTGTAAGAACTGTATCTACAATATTTGCAACTTTTTTCTTCTTAGCATATGATATCATTCCAGTATCTACATAAGTTGCACCAGTCAATTGATGGAATTCAGCATATGATGCTAAATCATCTAATTGATCTACTGTAAGTGCATTAGCATATATTGAAGTATCTATATAATTACTTTTTAAACCATTACTAGCAGATCCCAAAGGATTACTAGATCTAAATCCTTGAACATCCTGTTCAAATTGTTGATATTGACCTGCACTTTGTGCAACCAAAGTTGCCCAATTATTAAAATTATTAACAAAATTAGGAAAGCTAGATGCGGTATTTTCCCAATCCAACATTAATTGATTTGCTAAATCACCATATAAAGCTTCATCACAAACACTAACTACATCATGATAATCTTTATCTGCTTTTGTTAATACACCAGCAATAGATTCAGGATCTCCTTCATTACCAGTGATTTTTTGCATATTATTATATACTTGTGAAATATTTTGATAATCAAATACTCTTTCCGCCATCTATAATCTTCCTCTCAAAAAGATAAATATCTATTTCCAATGACCAGCGTCATTATTAAAACCATCTAAGGTAAAATCTCTATTTAATCTTACATTTCCATATTCATCAACCAAATGATAAGCACCCTTGCCATCAGCAGCACTTGGATCCCATTTTAAATATATAGGTCCTTTGCTTGCATCAAAGTCATAACCAGTGACATTCCAAGCTGGATCCCATTGTAATTTAGTTCCTTGTGGTACTTGAATAACTGTTCCTTCTTGAGCATAACGTTGGAAATAATCCATTCCCATTGCTTTAACTAAAGTATCACCATTTACACTTCCACCATCAAGACCAGTACCATACGAATCTAAAACAGAACCATCTGTTTCATAAGAAACATCATTTTGAAGATAAGCACCTCCATTAGTACCATTAGATACTGGAGCATTAGAAACACCATTTAATGTTACTGAAGATGCTATATTATTATCATTAGATAATGTAATGTCATCTCCAACTTTCAATAGAACTGGAGCATTATATCTAGCACCATGAGCTTCCATTGGTATCTGTCTACCTAAATCACTAATTGTTGCATCACTTGTAACTGTTTGGCCATTACTATTTACATAAGAAGCTTTAACACTAACTACGTTTCCACTTTCATCTTGATAATATAAGTGACCAATATTATCAGCAAACATATTTACAATAGCACCATTAGCTTTTCTAACTGAACCATAGTAATTGTAATCTTTACCGTTTACTTTTACAGAATCACCACTATTTAAAGTTGTTACTCCTGTACTACCGTTGTTACCATTGTTACCATTGTTACCATTATTGCCATTGTTGCCGTTATTACCGTTGTTACCATTGTTTCCATTATTACCATTGTTGCCGTTATTACCATTGTTTCCATTATTACCATTGTTGCCATTATTTCCGTTATTGCCATTGTTTCCGTTTCCACCGTTTCCGTTTCCACCATTTCCGCCACCAGTACCAGTAGCATTCATAATTATATCTATTAGTTCTGTAGCTAATGTATCAGTTCCTTCAGCAACTTTTTCAAAATGAGTAGCAAACATTCTAATTCCATCAGATAAATCCTGAAGAGCACTTTTGTATCCTTCAGTTCCTGTTACAAACATATCATAATCTTCGCCAACCCAATAACCGTTTGATCCCATAGAATTAATTTCAGTATATAAATCTCCTACTCTCGTATCAAACTTATCCGCATCTGTATTTAAATTACTTGCAAGAGTCCTTTGTATATCGCTATCAGCTGTAAAATCCCAACTTCCTGCCATTTCAACACCATCTTTCTGTATAAATAATACATTGTAAATCGCTAATACCTTAGCAACTTACAATGTACTACTTATCGTAGTACATATATTTTTATTAATTACCAGCTTTAATTCCAGTATGAGCTTGTTCAAATTGATAATAAGCATCTGCAGCAGCTTTAGCTTGTTGCAACATAGTTGCTAAATTATCAAGTTGAGTTTTTAGATTAGGCATTAAATCATTCCATTCATTTAATTTAGAATTTGCCCATTGACTATCTGAAGCATATTCTAGTCCTTCTGATATTGAACGATTACTTGCAGCTACAACACCATTTATTGTAGAAGGATCAGTTTCAGCTCCACCAATAATCTTATTTAAAATTTCATATTGTTCATTAAATGCAGCATAATCAAATGTATTCATTCTTATTCACCTCTCTTATTTATTAGATTCTTATAACATAGAACCGATGTTAGAAGAAACTCCTGATAGTGTTTCATCATAATCGTTAGCAGTAGTAACTAAGTCAGTACCAACTTCTCTAACCATAGTACTAGCTTTTTCTAGATCAGCTCTGAAATTACTTGCAGCTTCATTGAACTTGTTTGAATCTTCACCATCCCAAGTTCCAGCAGCAGTAATTGCTTCATAAGCAGTTTTGAAACTAGTAATTAAAGAATCAAAGCTACCAGCATTAGAAAGAATGTTGTTACCTAAACTACGTAATTCACTACTTTCCATTTTTAATGCACCCATAAATACACCTCCATAAATTTTTATAAGAATATAAGTCAAGTAAAATAAAGAATACAATGCTTGACTACCAAACACCCCTAACTTACTCATCATATCCTTATAACAATAATTATATAAAAATTTTTTCAATTAATCAACAGCGATTTTGTAAATTTGAAAAAAAATGACCAATAATGGCCATTTTTACTAATTTTCTTCAGCTAATGGTGTAAAAGGTGTTACAGGAGTAGCACTGTTATTTTGAGCTACAGCTGCTTCTTGAACATTAGCAGTAGTATTTTTATTTTCATCTTCAATAGAAGCAACAATTTTATTTAATTTGTCTTTAAATACTTTTTCTTCTTCGTCTTCGAATCCTAAGAAGAATATTTTTTCGATTTGTTCATGATCAAATAAACAAACTTGATTAGAACTTAAGTATCCTTCTGGATAAACACAACCACTATAGTCATAGATTTTTTCTTGGTTTTCTTGAGCTACTGAACAGAATCCTGTAATCATCGCTCTTTTCTTTCCACCCTTTAATAAAACTACTGTTCCAATTGGTAAATATTTTTCTCTCATTTTTATCCTCCTCTTCTATATTTAAAATCCTAATGAATCAGGGTTTGTAACAACGCCACCAGAATCTTGTGTTTCTTCTTGTGGTTTTACAGGTTGAGTTGTTGCATCAGGTTCAGGTTCAACACTTGAACCAGCTCCTCCGATACCTAAACTATCATCGTCTTGCGTAACATTTCCTGTATTACCACCTTGATCACCTTGTCCAGTTTCGCTTCCTATTCCTAAACTATCATCGTCTTGTACAACTCCGCCACTATCAGGTGGTGTTTGTGGTTTTGATGGTGTAGTATCAGGTTGTTCTGGTTCAGGTGTTGGATTATAATATTCGTCTTCTCTTCCAGCTTGAACTTCTTGTTTAATTTCATTGTAATATTCTTCTTTAGCATCGTCATAAGCTTTCTTACTATCTTCGTAAGCATTCTTAGCTTCTTGAGCTTTATTAACATTTTCATTAGCTTTTTGTACAGATTCATTATAATCTTTAACAGCATCATTATATTTTTCAATGTCTTCTTCAGACCAATCATCTGTATCTTCACCAGATTTAGAAACGATTTCTTTCTTGACATTATTTAATTTTTCTTTATCTTCATTAGCTTTTTCTACAGAACTATTTGCACTACTAACAGCTGAATTATAATTACTCTTAGCTTCATTCATCGAAACTTTAGCATCATTAACTTTAGGACTTTCATTTGGATTAGATATAAATGCATTTGCATTTCCATCCATTAAATCTTGATATGAAGCTCCGTTATCATATGAAGTATCAAATGTTGACATATCAACATTATGACTTTGAGCAATTCCATTTGAAATACCAGCCATATCAGAAGTTTGTTTAGCAGCTAAGAATGCTACCATACCTAAAGCTTTATCATCAGCTATAGATGATGCTTCTAAAGGACTATAACCACTTTCTTCTAAGTAATCTACTAATCCTTCTCTATCATTTTCATATAGATTATCAAATTCTTCTATATGATTTTGTCTATATTCTGCTAATCCTTCATCATCAAATTGATTATAGAATTCTTCTTCAGCCATTCTATCGATATCTTCATTAGTTAATGTATCATCGATTGCTGATGGAGGTTCTTCACTAATAGGTTCTTCTATTGTAGGTGGTGTAACTGTTTCTTCATCTCCAGTAGGAGGTGTTTCTCCATCTCCATCACCTTCATCGTCGCCGCCTTCGCCACCATCTCCACCTTCAGTATCAGTGCCATCTTCAGGTTCTGGAACTGTATCTTCAGGAACTACTTCTTCTGGAACAGTTTCTTCTTCAGTGCCTTCAGGTAATACCTCTTCAGGTTCACCATCTCCACCACCTTCAACTACTTCAGGATTTTCATCTACAGATATACTAGCAGGTTTAACAGGTGTATCCTCTTCTTTATTTTCTTCATTAATTTGTTGATTAACTATTTCATTTTTCTCTTCTTGTTTCTTAATTCTATCTTCGTCTTCTTTAGATAATTCTCTAGTTAAAGGGAAGTTTTCATTATCCACAACTCCACTTGCCATTGTCATACCTAATGCTAATGCAGCATTAGTACCTCCACCAAGGATTTTTCCTAAAGTATCAGCATATTGATTATCTTTCATTTTGTCACTAAGATTAAGTAAAACTGACTCATAATCTTTTTCAATATCTCCAGTTAAATCAGCATTATCACCAACTGTTGCTGCATACACATTATGTATACTATCTTCTGTAGCCAATTTATAAGCACCTTGTTGCGAATATGTATCAACAAATCCTGCAGTATCTAATAAAGCAAGAGTACGATGTTTATCTCTATCAGCTTCTGATAATCCCATTTCATCATATAATAATTCATATGATATTAAACTATCTGTTGCTGTACCATAATATGTATAGAAAGCATTAACTGCTTCTGCAATACTAATTGTTACTTCGTTACCATTTTCATCAGTGTACGTAAACATTACTTGTTCAACTACACTGCCATCTTCAAGAGTAACATTATTAAATGATAATCCATCTAAGCTTAAATTGCTTTCATTTGCTAATCTCTCTAATGAGTCCTTTAACGAAACTCCCGTTTCTTCAAAGACTCTAACAGCTTCTGAAATAGAATTTAACAAAGTTAACAATTTATCTATTTTTAAATTTGCATGTTCCATCAAATCATCAAGTTTTAATGAAACTGTATTTCTATATCCCTTATATTTTTCAATTTCTGAAGCAATATAACTTCTAATATTTCTTACAATTTGAGAACGATCACTGGAACCAGATCCAGGATAATATCCAGGAACATTACTTGCATAATAAGTATAATTAGTAACTGTTCTTTCATATGTAGTTCCTTCATATAATACTGTCTTTTGTGTTTCTGTTCTAATATTATTTTCATATTTACTAAGCCATTTATTAGATTCAGTATTTGTAGTGCTTTCAAAAGTGCTAAATTTACTAGAAATTTTACTAAGTTCAGTAGCTTTGCAATTTTCTACAGAATTCTCAAACAGGTTATCATTTCTTTCACTATATTTTACTTTAGTCCTCATAAAGCACCTCCTTAATCATTAAATTTATCAGCTATTACCTTCATACTGCTTCCATTAGTTTTACAAACTTGAATTGTTTCATCTATCTCCGTAAGAAGTTGTCTGAAAGATTCTTTTATTGGTTCCCAATCACTTTCTCCGTCACGTTCTAAAATTGATCTATCCATTTTATGAAGAATAAAATCATTAATTTTATCTCTAAAGTCATTAAGAGCATCTATAGTTCCGTCTAAAGTATTATAATCTATCATATTTTCACCTCACTTATAAGTAAAAATTAATTAATAAATACACCATAACTATTTAACATAGCTGTAACTTCATTTAAAGAATCAATCTCACTCAACGTTGCATTCCATGCATTTGCTGCATCAGCAGCTTCTTTATAATTACCATAATCTTTATTTGCATATCCTGAATCACTTAAAGACCAACTTACAGCATCACCAATTGCGCCATCATCTGCATTCCAAGGACGTTTACAATCGTCTGTAATTTGAGTATCCAAACTAGATCTTTGAGCAATTTGTGAATCAAGGTATTGATTAATTGCTTCTCTGGATTCGGCAGGTAAAGCATTATAAGTTGCATTATTTTCTAAATTGCCTTTAAGTGAAGTTAAAGCTGTATTTTCTCCCCTTAGAGTTTCTTGAACAGCTCCAGCTGAATCAATAATAATTTGGGCATTATCTTTTCTTACAGAACTAGCATTTGAACCACTAAAATCACTCTCATTTAGTTTTGGTACAATAATAGTTCTTCCGTCATATTCACCAGTAGGAACTTCACTACTGATTGTATAACTATTTGTTTTTGGTATATCTTGTGAAACGTTTCCTCTAACAGAAGCTAAAACTATATCTTGAGTTTCTGGAGGTAAACTATTGAATTTTTCTTGCCATTCTACACTTCCATCTGGTAAGCCCAAGTCTTCAACTTTTTGTAATGTTTCATCAACAATTGCCTTAGCTTCAGGTGACAAGTTAGCATATTCAGCACTAGAAGTATCTAATCCATGATCAGTCATAAATTGATTAGCTTCTCGTGTAGTAACATTTTTAATTCCTTCTTCGCTATAAGATATACCAGAAGGGCTAAATGTATAAGGTCTTTCAATTTCATTACCATTTTCATCATAAAATTTTGTAACACTTTTGCCATCTACAAGTTTAGTTTCAGAATAATTTCCCTGACCATCATAATAAATATTTACAATATTTCCATCTTTATCGGTAACAGTTTTCTTATATTGATTGCCATCTTCATCAGTTTCAATAACTACAAGATTACCATTTTCATCATAATATTCACTAGTAGTTCCACCCCTAGTACTATCACCAGTAGTTTTAGCTGACGAACTCATTAGTTCTTCACGCTTTTCTTGAATACCAGATAAATTTTTACCTGTATTTTTATATAAATCTATTGTTTCTTCTTCAAATTGAAGGTTATTTGCTGTAATAATGCTAATCATTTTTGACCATTCTTCAAAATTTAATTTAAAATCGCCAAAAGTTGAAGCATTTTGATCCCATATTGATAATAGTTGTGATGCTAAATTACCAAACATAGCTGAAGTTGGACCAGTTTGTATAACTTCAAAAACTCTATCATTAGATTCTTTTAAAAGTGTTGCAACTTTTTCAAATAAATCATTTATAACATCTAAATGTTTTTGAACACTTTCTACAACAAACGTTTCTTTTTGTTCACCCATATATTATCACCTCATTATTAGTATTCTCTATCATCAGAAGCATTTGCAAAAGCATTATCTAACGTTTCATCTAAAATTTGTTTAGCATCAGTTACTTCTTTTTGATAAAGAGATACATATGCCCTAAATATAGCAACTAAAGCATCCATAGCAGGTTTATATTCATAACATTTAGTTCTAAAAGTTTCGTAAGAAGTTCCGGACCACGCATCACTTTCCATAGCAACTATCTCACTAAAAATACCATCAAAGGCTGTTTGCAAATCATCTGCTTTTGATGTTAAAAATTCACACAAATCTTCTATTTGAGAAGCATCTACAGCAAAGCTATAAACGTCATCACTATATCCACTTCCTCCACCCATATCTGCTTGAGCTGTAACCAACGATTGTAATGACATAATTTATTCCTCCTTATACTTCAAGTTCATTATAAATAAAAGATATTTCTATCTTTCACTTATAATGAACTGTGTCAAAGACACAGTACAATAATTAATTTTTATATACTGACTCAGTCTCAGCAGATAAATTAGCTGCATTTTGGCCAATAGTAGATAAAGCTTCATTTAATAAATGTTGAGCTTGTTCTTTATATCTATTAACTGCTTCAACAGTATCTTCAGACCATTGACTATTAACCATATTACCTAATTTACCACCCAAAGAACCATCACCTGAGTTACCTACACGTTCTTGCATTCTAGAATCTGCATTACTATATTGTGTAAAAGATTCATCAGCTGATTCGTTTAATTTAGATTGAGCTTGTCTTAATGCCTCGACATTAACTGACGTAGTTTGTTCTGCCATATTGCACCTCTTTCATAATAAATTTTAATAACTAACCAATAACTTTAAGATTTGCTGCAATAGTATCGCCAGCATTACTTGCAGTTGTTGCTGCTTTTGAAGCATGGCTTTCCAATGTTTCAGAAATTTCTTCTGCTAATGGTTTCATTTCACTTTGGTATTTTTGAACAAATGCTTGATAATCAACACTATCAGCACCCATTGCGTTACCTGCAATATTCATAACTTCAGTATCAATAGATTCAATAGCAGCTTCAAATGCTGATTGAGCATTAGACATTTCTTCAGATAATGATTGTAAACCAGCTGGATTTACGTTTAAATCTGCACCTGCAACTCCTTCTCCTGTAGCCATTAATTCCACCTCCTCATAATAGTATTAATTTTGCACCATTTAAGATGTTATTTTCCAAGAATGTATTATTAACATCATAAACAGCACCAGTGTCAGCATTAATTAACGATAGTTGTTCAGACATAACAAAACTTCCATATGTCATATCATTAATCGCTTTATTTAATAAGAATATAATTTCAATAGTCTTCTTATTAACAGGAATAAAAACATTGTATCTTTCTTCAATGCTAGGTACAATCAAATCTACGCAGACTTTATTATTGTTCATAATAAAACCTCCCTATTTAAAAGTAGATTTAAGAATATATGATAGCCTTACCATTTCCGACCAATTCCCCTAACTATCGACTACACTCTTATATACTCATAATACTCTAAAAAAAAAGTAAAGTCAACGAAATGAAAAAAAAGTTAACGTTAATTAACTTTTTTATCATAATGTTTCATATACTTCTTCCTCTTCACCAACTTCAGAGATTACTTTAATTAAAACTGTCGTATTTCCATCTACGTAATAACCAAAGTTTTTCTCTAATTTAGCTGATAAAACACGTGAAGTTAATGTTGACTTAATAGTGTATTGTGTACCCATTCCGTTACCAACCCAAATACCTTTAGTACCAGAAATAGTATCTTTATACCAAGGTTCAAATTCACGTTTCTTGAAGTTATCACAAGTATCAATTAAAACAAAATATGCTTTTGGCATTCCTTTCATCATTGAAAGTAATCCGCTGTATGCGCCATCAAATTCTGAACCCATCATGTTCTTAAATTTCTCAATTCCAACAATAACACAAACGATATCACCTTTATCTTTTAAAGCATTGACATCGAATCCATTATCTTTATATGTCGTATACATATCAAATATTGTTTTACCAACTTTTTTAAATTCTTCAACAATATTAGTATCATAATAAGTTGTAATATCAGAAATATTTTTATATAACTTTTCCAAGTCAAATACAAAACAATTCTTGCCAACTAACTTAGCTAATTCTCTAATAAACATTTCACCAAATGTTTTAATTTCATTTAATTCCATACCAGTAATTAAATGAACAGTATTCTTAGTAACATCAAGAGTTCTAACTTGTAATGATTCTTTTTCAACACCAACAGGTACTGAAGTAAGTCCCATCATTTGATCAGAACAATAAGAAACTGTAACAACTTCTGGTAATACAGGAACCTTAGGTGCACTCTCTGGATATAATTTACATAACTCATTAATCTTATCTAAGACAAATGTATTTAAATTTTCCTTTTCTGTTGGTACAGCTGCTTGGAATTCAAATACAGCATCTAATTTAACTAAACCACGTCCAGATACAGCAGCTGGTTCAATCTTAGTTCTAGCTAATAATGAAGAGTAATCATACTTATCATTCATTTGGAATACTAAGTGATTTGGTAAGTATTGTGCTAATCTACTTCTAATACCATTAGAAGTAGTAGATGTCATAATAAAGTAAACACCATATTTCTGACAATCTCTTGTAATAGTTGCTAACAAATCAAAAGTACTATCTCCAAAATTTTCATTATATAACTCAAAACCATTAATGATAATTATTATATTAGGTACAACTTTACCAGTTGCTTTAGAATAAGATATATAATCTCCACCAAAATCAGCAAATAACTTTTTACGTTTAGCTATAGTATCACTAATAACTTTCCATAAGTTAGTAACTTTATCAACGTCATTTTGTAAAATAACATCACCAACTTGTGGAGCTTTACGATACATTTTTAATGTCTCGCCACCAAAATCTAATAAATATAGATTAAGTTCTGCTGGTGAATATGTTGTAATACAAGAATAAACAAATGAATTAATCATTTCTTCTTTACCACTATCAGACATACCATAAACTATCCAGTTACCTTCTCTAGTAATTGGCATAGTAAGTAAGCCTTGTTGTTGTAAATTAGGGGCATCATATTCACCAATTACTGGATTAATATCACAAGATACTTTTTTATAACTATATTTTTCTTTTAAAGCATCTATATAAATAATTGGTGATAAAGCATTTAACCATAATTGTTTAACTTTAATATTTTCTTTTTTAGAAACATCTACTAAATATTTCATAATATTAGGTAATTCTTCACCTTTTAATACACCAGAAACACTATTACGTCCATCTTCTACTACTTTAATCGGCATTCCTAAATTATCAACAAAAGTAATAGAATTATCTACTTTCTTCTTACGAACATCAGATTCATAATAAGGTGCACCTGTCCAAGCTGATTGACCCATTGCAAAGTATTCATCATAACCTACTTGTAAGAAGAAACGTCCAGTTTCTTTTAAAGAAGCTGCATCAGGTCTTTTAATCATTTCTTGACTATCTGATCTATCTTGAACTTTTAAACATACTTTAAACTTCGCATTTGACCAAATTTGATCATTAACTACACCACTAGGTTTTTGTGTTGCTAAGATTAAGTGAACGCCTAAAGAACGACCTATACGAGCAGTTGAAATAAGTTCGTTCATAAAATCTGGTTGTTGAGCTTTTAACTCAGCAAACTCATCGGAAATAATAAATAAGTGTGCTACTGGTTCATCAACTTGACCATTACGATATAATCTTTGATATTTATAAATATCAATTGTTGATTCACCAACTTTATCTCTTGCTTTATTAAATACTGCTTGACGACGTTTTAATTCACTTTGTAATGAAGCTAAACTACGATTAATTTCACTAACATCTAAGTTTGTAATAGTACCAGCTAAATGTGGTAATCTTAATCCTGTTTCTCTATTTTCAAAAGCTCCAGCAAGTCCACCACCTTTATAGTCGATTAAAACAAATTGAACTTCATATGGATGGAAATTAACTGCTGTACTTAAAATAAATGTAATAATGAATTCTGATTTACCAGAACCAGTCATACCAGCTATTAAGCCATGTGGTCCATGAGCTTTTTCATGTAAGTCTAATTTAAATAAATCACCATATTCATTAATTCCAATTGGTGCCGCTAGTGAATTAATCGGATCACTTTCTTTCCATCTTGATAAAGCATTCAATTGGTTAACATTTGATACATTATACATTTCCAAGAATGAATAAGAAGCTGGTAATTGGAATTTACCACCATTTAACGCAATTGGAATATTAGATAAAACATAAGTATATTTTTCTAATGAACCATACATAAAATCTGGTACAAAATTAATTCTTTTACTATCAGATAATACTCTTTCAAATACTCCACCTGTACGTTCATCAACACTTATAAAGTGTTCAACTTCATTAGGTAAAGAATTTAATTTCTCTGTAAAGATAACTAAACTGATACCAATATATTCAACAGATTCTATTAATGATCTAATAACACTAACATTTCTTACTAAATCAATATCATCTGTAATAATTATATATCTAGTAGATAATTTAATAGTTGCTTTAGCAGCTCCACTAACAGCATCTCTTTGTTCATTAGCTTCCTTAACATTAGCAAGCATTTCTTCAAAATAAGAACTAATTTGATTTATTTCATCACTATTTGTTCCAAAGAATCTTATTGTACGATTATCATCCCAGAAATATGGACAATCTTTAATATCTTCCCAGAACTTTTCATTTTCTTTATTAGTAAAAACACAAACCTTTAATGAATCATATCCATGATAAGCAAATATTTGTAATAATAAACCTCTTAAGAAAGGATTAGTTACATTTTTTTGACCTATTACAGCTGTTATATATTTATTAACAAAAGAATAAGTAACTGGAACATTTTCTAAAGCATTAGTTTCTTTTTCTAAGACTCTTAAATATTCCATTAAATTATCTTCATCTTCCATAGAGAAATGTTCATCTGGATAATTAACATTAAAATATGGTGGTATAGAACCAATACCTAAACGTAAAGATAAGAAGTCATAATCATCAACATTCTTTTCCCATAAATTACGTTTTTTATAAAGAATAATATCTCCAACATCTTTAAGAGGAATATATTTCTCTATTAATATTTGTTGTTCTCTTTTTATTTCTGTTAAGAATTCTTCTCTTTTTTTCTGAACATAAGCACTATATGTAGCTTGTCTTTTTCTTTCATAAACTACTTTTTTATGTTTATTATACATTTTTGTAACAGTTGGTAAAACAAGCATACAAGTAAGCATTGCTGCTGCTGTTAATAAAGATGGTAATGCTGAAGATAAAGGTGTACTTCCATTTAAAACATTGGTTAAAGTCATAACCCCTGTCATCATTGAACTCATACCCATCATTAACATTGAACCCATTGTTAAAATAGCCGGCATATCTTCTTGTTTTTGAGCCGCAGGTGGTGGATCTATAACAAAAGTTTTTTCTTCAATTCTTTCATCAAATCTAGGTGGTTTTAAGAAGTAATCTTCTTTTTTATACATTTCAATAACTGGATCTGGTTCAGTTGGAATCTTTGAAAAATCTAATGTTGGAGCAATACGCATATTAAATACTTGGGAATCAAATTTAACTAATTTATTTGGATTATTTATATAAAATATATCTTTAATTATTGATATTTTAAGACCTAGAACAAAAATTGTATCTCCATATCTTAAATTAGTAGATACACATGGTAAACCATTAACATACATTGGAATACGCGGATTAATATTAGTAACAGCATAAACTCCATTATTAAATTCTAATTTTAATTGATTTTTAGCTATACCAGGTTGCTCATATGAAATAATATTAGGAAAATTAGTTTCAGCATTTTGAGCTCCATTATTACCTACATACCATACTAAAGCACTATTAGTACCATTTAATGTAATATTTAATTGTAAAGCATTAGAATCATATACAGGACAAGTATAAATAACATAGCTTTCATTAAGTAATATATTTTTTAAAGTATAGAATTTTTCATATTCAAGTAATGTTTCATCTACAGCTGCTCCATTTCTAAATACTTTAACATCACTATTGCTTTTTAACACCCAATTACCATCTACAGCTTGTACACTAACTAGATTATCTCTATTAGCATTAACAACCCAATAGTTACCAAAGACATCATTAGGAAGTACTAAATTAACTAATTTTGCAGCATCCATTAACATTATTTTCATACTTGCCACACTCCCATATTCTCTTGTAATTATATCTTAAATACAAAATAATTACAATATAAAAGGATTTTATTTTCATAAAATCCCTTACTATTTATCATATCTTTTTTTAGTCTTTATATCTTCTTTAATTAAGTTAATAAATTCTTCTAAAGATACTGTTGTTGTTTCTTCACTTCCACTACGACGATAAGAAACAGTTTTATTATCTACTTCTTTTTGACCTAGTATTAACATATATGGAATCTTCTTAATAACAGATTCTCTTAATTTATATCCTAATTTTTCATTACGAGCATCTAATTCTACTCTAAAACCTTCTTGTTTTAAAGCTTCATATATTTCTTTAGCATATTCTTCATGATATTGAATATTTACTGGAACAACTTGCATTTGAACAGGTGCTAACCAAGTAGGTAAATATCCTTTAGTTTCTTCTAAGTAATAAGCGATAAATCTATCTATACTACCAAATATTGCTCTATGTAAAACTACTGGTGTTTTCTTACTTCCATCACTAGCTATATATCCTAAATCAAAACGCATAGGTAAACAGAAATCTAATTGACAAGTAGATAAAGTATATTCTGGTCCTACAGCTGGTTTAACTTGAACATCTAATTTAGGTCCATAGAAAGCTGCTTCTCCTATTTTTTCTACATATTCATAACCTAAATCATTTAAAACATTTCTTAATGTTGTTTCCGCATTATTCCACATTTCATCATCTGGATAATATTTAACTTTATCGCTAGGATCTCTTAAAGATAATTCAAATCTAAAATCTTTAATTCCTAATTCTTTATAAACTTCTAATATTAGATTAACTACAGAAGAAAATTCTGATTCTATTTGTTCTGGTGTTACAAATAAATGAGCATCATTTTGACAGAATGTTCTAACTCTTTCAATTCCTTTTAAAGAACCACTAGTTTCAAAACGAGCATCACGAGCTATTTCACCTATTCTAATAGGTAAATCACGATATGAATGAACATTATTACTATAAATCATCATATGATGAGGACAGTTCATTGGACGAAGAACAAACTCTTCTCCTTCAACTTCCATTTTAGGAAACATATTATCTTTATAATGATCCCAATGTCCAGAAGTTTTATAAAGTTCAACATTTCCAATAGGTGGTGTTAAAACATGTTGGTAACCTAATGCTCTTTCTTTACCTTTAATATAATTTTCAAGTAATTCCCATACAGTATATCCATTAGGTAAATACATAGGTAATCCTTTACCTACTAAATCACTTACCATAAATATTTCTAAGTCTTTACCTATCTTACGATGATCTCTTAACTTCATTTCTTCTAATTCTTTTAAGTGATTTTCTAATTCTTCTTCTGTTGGAAAACATACACCATAAATTCTTTGAAGCATCTTATTATTAGCGTCTCCCTTGTAGTAAGCTCCACTAAACTTCGTTAATTTAAAGTATTTAACTTCTTTTGTATTAGACATATGAGGTCCACGACAAAGATCAGTAAAATCTCCTTGAGTATAACAAGATATTGTTCCATCTTCCATTCTTTCAATTAAGTCAATCTTATATTCATCATCTTTAAACATTTCTAAAGCTTCTTTTTTAGATATTTCTTTTCTAATAATATTTTTAGCATCTTTAGAACATTTCTTCATTTCTTTTTCGATTTTTACTAAATCTTCATCTGTAATAACAGCATCTCCTAAATCCATATCATAGTAAAAACCTTCTTCTACTACTGGACCTACCCAAAACTTCGCATTTGGATATAAATGTTTAACAGCTTGTGCTAATAAATGTGCACAACTATGATTTAAAACATTTAATTTTTCATCTTCTTTAAAATTTACCATCTCAAACATCCTTTCTTTCTAAATAAAAAAACCGTATTATTTGCAAGGAGCAAATAATGCGGTACCATCCTTTATTTAACTTAATTTAGATAACGGCCTTAACCGGGTTTTATTAAACCTCTCAGAAGATAGTAATTATTAAGTATTCTATTCATTTCCACCAACCATGAACTCTCTTTAAGTAATATCATTAATAATCATGTTCTTCCTCATTGAATTAACTAAATACTACTACCAATAATTTGATTTGTCAAATTATTTTTTTAATTTTAAAGACTGAACATCCTTCTTAAATTCTTCTTTAGCTTTTTCCACATCTATTTTATCATCTAAGTTTAAATGCTTAACCGCTGCTTCAAAATCTTCAGCTAAATCTTCCCCAGTAATTCCCATTTCTCTAGGTTGATCAAAGAAGATATCATTAGATCCAAAGTTTAAAGCTCTTTTCGTAAATCTTTCACTACAAGTCACTCCATATCCATCTTCCCAATCACGAGTAACATCTAATGTTTCAAGAATTCTAAATAAAATTCTTCTTAAAAATTCAACACGACAAAGAGTTTTATATAAAGCTGCCATATTCATTCTTTCACCATATTTTTTAATTTGAACTACTATATAAATTAATTCATCAGCTTCCATACTTAATTCAAAAGTATTTAAATCAACATTATAACCAGCATTTTCTAAAGCTTTTAAAATATTAGTTATAATAATTGCTCTATTTAAAACTTGTCTTTTAGATGTTCCCCAATAATAAGATAAAGTAACATGTATTCTAACAAATTTTGGTTTCTTTATCTTTTCTTCTGTTTCATAACATAGTGGGTTTCCTGCACTATAAGCAGGTATATTTAAATGTCCTCCTGCTACTGTCCTAACCAGTTTATATTTATGTATTTCTTTTAAACCAACATTATTTAAATCTCTTTGTAAGGTTAAAAATTCTTCATACCCCGGATCAACATCATTTATTAAATCTTCAACAGCTGCTTTATATGGTTTACCAGCAAAACTACTATCTTTTACAGCACTATGTAAAGTAGTAAATACTCTTCTATTAGTTTGAGGATTACTTTTTAAATATTCATAAAGATCATATAAACTATTAAAACGAGCTTTATATAATGTATAATCTTCATCTCCAACTAAGACCTTTTCTGGTGGAAAAATAAAGTCACTATATTTTTTATAATTTTGTGGATACTCCATAGGTAACTCCTCTTCCTCTATCTCTTCCTCTTTTATTTCTTCTTCTATACTAAAACTATTATCATTTATAAATAACTTTTTTATTTTATCTATTAATTCTTTTAATTTAATTAGATAATCCTTTATCTTCTTTTCCTCTTCTCGGTTCCATTTAAACTATTATTACAAGCCTTTATAAATGATTTGGCTAAAACCATAGTATCAGCTTCATCTAACTTTTTAGGAATATCAAAACTATCTAAATCATCTGGATCTAAACTATAAAATTGACCAAATTGTTTTCTTAAGAAACTTAAATAATCTCTTTCTTTTGTTTGCGTAAATTTTTCACGCATTATTTGATCTATTGATTTACTATTATGTCTTATATATTTAACAATAGCTGCAGCATCTCTAGTTGTACCTATACCAGGTGCTGTATCATAACCATGTTGTTTTGCATACATATCACAAGCTTCTCTAAATTTAACAAATATTTCATACCAATCTTTATATTGACCAAATATTTTTTGTTCAACTAAGTTATCATATTTAAATTCTTTAGGTGTCATACGTTCTTGAACAGCTTCATCTATTTTACCACGTGATGAGAAAATTTGATTTTCTCCTCCTCCTTTAGTATTACCTGCACTTATCATTCTAAAATTAGGATTTATAGGTACAGTCATATCTTCAGCAAATGTTACATATCTAGGTTTACTTGGATTAGCTAATACATCTAAAAGACCAGAATAAAGTTCATTTAAAACAACTTGTGTGTCTGTATTACCATTATCAAATTCATCTAAAGATAACATTTTACCATACACTAAAGCAACAAAAGCTTGTGTTGCTCTAAAATTACCATGTGGATCATTATAAGCCATAACACTGTATTTATCTGTTATCTTACCATTTTCTACTAAATCAATTCCTATTAAATCAGCCACTTGTTTAATAACAAATGATTTGCCACATCCTGAAGGTCCCCATAGATAAACCCAATCACCTTCTAAAATACAACGAATAACTTCTTCAACCATCTCATGAAAGAATTCACCTTCTTCTTCACGACGTTTCTTCTCATCTAAAATTTTTTGCATTCTTACATCAAAAGGAATACTTTCATTAAAAGCAGGTATTACTATACTTAAAGATTGTTCTTTTGGAATAATTACTTGCGGATTAGCAGGTACTACTAAACGTTCATTGCCTGGAATAATAATTCCTCCTGTTGGTGCAGCCACAACTGCTTGAGTCGCAGCTCCTGTTTGTAATTCACTAAATTTCTTTAAAGCACTCATTATTTGTTCATTATCTGCTGCACTCTTTAAATATTCTTGTAAATGAGGTTCTGTTTCAACATAAGATTTTAATTTATCAACACTATCTTGTGTTGCTTTTTGAATACGTAGTAATTCTGATGTTGTTGTACTAGATAATCCTTGAGCCATTACTTTTATACTATTTATCTTTTCTTGGGCATCTAAAAGTAATTGCTTAAATACTTGATCACTACTTTCTTTTAAAGCTTTTTCTAAAGATAATAAATATTCATCTAATTTAGCTATTATTTCTTTACGAGCTTCTTCAATACTTTGTTTCATATCTGATATAGCACTTTGAGCATAATCACTAATATCTTTTTTACCTAATTTTAAAGCATCATTAATTTCCTTAGTCCCAGCCTTAGTTAAAGATGTTACTCTATCTTGATAAGTATCAACTTTTTTTTGCATTCCTTCTAATTTAGTAATAAGTCCCTGGGCTTTAACTGCTTCAGCAGATATCATAGCTAAAGTTTTTTCATCAATTGGATAAACACCCATTCTTTTCTTAGCTTCTATAAGTCTTCTTTCACTAAAAGATGTAACATCCCCTAATTCATTTTTTAAACCATTAATAAAAGATAATATTTCATTTTTTAAAACGCTTTGATTAATTGTATAAGGTGCTACTTCTAAAGCATAATTTAAAATAACACGATAATTATTAACTAAATCTTCATCTTTAGCTATTAAATTCATCAAATAAAGATAATCTAATCTCGAATCAAATAAACTATAAAATTTTTGTTCAAAAACATCTTTAGCTATAAAACTACTACTATCACTAAAATTATAAATAAACATTCTTTTAATAGCATCATAATCTGGTGTTAACATTCCTTCTGGTAATAAGAAATTAACTGTCTCTAATATCTTTTTATATAAATTTAAAAATTCATCATAACTATCAAAAGAAGAATTAACTATTTCTAAAATAATTCCTTCTAAAAAATCAAATTCAAAAAAATCATTATTTCTTTTTTTATCTCTTATTTCACTAACATAATTAACTAAATAATTAATAATTTCATAATTTAAATTAGCATTTTTAATTACTTTTATTAATCTTTTAAAATCTTTTTCTTCTTGTGTTTCTTCATTAAATAAACCCATCTTACTCACCTTTAACTAACTTTAACATTTGTGCTTTATTTAACATATCACTAGCTTGTAATACATTATCATTCTTACTTACTGGTTTTAAGTTATCCTTTCTTATACCTTTTAAACCATTATTACTTAAACATATATGATAAAAATATCTATTTTTTAATTTATCATCATAGTAACCAGAACCACCTTGTACTTTATCAGCAAAAGAAGTTTCTATTACATATAAACCATTAGATTTTGATAAACAAATACCACTTATTACTTTTTTTACTTCATCTAAAACCATTTCCTTAGCATCTACTGCTACCGTTTTATTTCTAATATATGTTTTAGCATAATACTCTCTTCTAATAAAACTATCACTATTAACATCAACATACATATTATGAATTGCTACTATTTTTTCTGTTTCACTAACTTCTGTAATTTTATTATCTACTCCATATAAAGCATTCCATGGTAGTTTATACCAACTTAAAGAACTATCATAATCTAATGAAGTAATATTCGGCCATTCATTTTCTCCTGATTCTAAATCTCTATCTTCAAAAACTACTGGTAGATTTTTTTTTCTTATTTCATGTGTTACTTTAGGTGCCCCTTTAGTTATATGATAATTATGAGAACTAACAACATCATATAAAGGAATAATAACATCGACCATAATTGCATCTTTACTAAACTTAATATGTATTTTTAAAGGTATATTTTTCTTATTAAGTCCCCCAACATATACTTCATATTCATTTGTATCTATTTTATTAAATAGTAAATTAATATTTACTGATATTCCATCTATTTTACCACCTATAGTATAATTATCTCTATATCCATTAATTCCCTCATCAAAAGTTACAACTCGATCAGTAAATTTATAAAAACTTTTAATATGATACTTAATAATAGGTAATAACATTTTAATTTCATCAATTTGAAATAATAAACTACTATCATAACTATCTTTATTATCATAAAAACTATAAATATCTTCTAAGTCTTCTAAACGTCCACTTTCTAAAATAGACTTTGTTTTTTCATCAATATTAATAGTTGGTCTTAATCTAAAAGGATCTGTTAAACCATCTTCTAATAAATTATCTTTTTCATTATGATAAACTTCAACAACTTTTTGCACAAAGACTCTAAAATTCTTATCTTTAGCTCCAATATTTAAGTATTTGCCACCATCATAAGTTACTAATAAAGTAGGTATAACAACCATCTTACCAGTTCCATTTTGAACTAAATCCCATAACTTAATAGATTCAATATTATGAAGATTATATATCTCAATTAATTCTTTATCCATTCCATACAATTGCATAATATCACCCATAGCATGGTTTACTATAAAGGTTTTAACTTTCTTTGTCAACAAAAAAAGGACTTATAAAGTCCTTACATATCTAGTTTTGCTTCTTCATCTAAATCAAACTTATTGGTTGCATTAAATACTGCTAAAGTATTTTCATCTCTATCTACTTTATATCTTTTTGGGAAACAAATAGCATGTCTTTTTTTATTAACTTCCATTACTTCAGCAACTTTACGTTCTAATTCTTCTGAAGATAATCCTTTTATCTTTTGATAATAAACCGTAATACCTTCCTTAAATTTATTACCATCTACTAAATTATTAGTTTTTTCTAAAATATGTTCTCCTATCATTAAGAATACATCTTGAATAATTTCTTTTGTATAATCAAATCTAAATGAATTAATCTTTGGATACTTTGCAATAATTTGTTCATAAAACTCTTTATCTAAATCACTAAATTTACTTAGTAACATCTCTATTATATCTTTTTCTTTTTTATTTTTATTCTTATCTAATAATATATTTATTTTTAAATAAAATTCTTCTAAACTATGAACAAAGAATAATTCATCAATTCCCCATCTTTTAAAATAGTTATAACGATCTGTTCCAATATATTCATCTTGTGTCATTAATGCATAATTATAAGTATCATTTTGCATGTCATTGTCCCAAGTAGGATCAGCTAAATAATAACCATCTATTCCATACTTTGGATCTACTAAATGAATCTCTCTTCGTGCATGATCTCCTCTTCTTGTTTCTACTTCATATTCTTTTCCATCACGAGGATTAACTACTTTATCAGGTAATACTACAGCATCTTTTGGGACATAATCAAGACCTACATCTACAGCTTGTGAATATTCACAATTCTCTATACCTAACTTATCTAATAAATCACCTAATAAATTAGAATAACCAACACATACCATATATTCATTATCTAATAATTGATATAAATTCCTAGCACTAGTTTTATCTTCACTTTCTTTATATTTCTTAAATTGTTTAACTATATTATAAGCATATAAATATTTTTCAAAAGGACTTAAATTCATAGCTGGTAATACCATATCTATTAATCTTCTTTCATACTTAATATAAGTTAATAAATCATTATTTAAACCGGTTACTAAAAAAGAATAAACTTTAATATTTCTCGTATCTTTTAATAAATCTAAATGACTAAATAAATATTCATTAAAATCATTCTTTTGTCCTATTTCAATTGTTATAGGTCCTTCAAAACCACATTCTCTTAAACGATTAATAATTAAAAAAACATTTTCATAATCTTTAGAAGATAATCTAATTTTACTATTCTTATTTAAATATTTTAAATAATATAATTCATCTTCTTTTAAAGATTTATTTATAAAACAATTCTCTGTCTTTGTTAAACTTTCATAAGTATAATTTTCAACTATAAAACGTTCATTATACCCTATAATAGGATCAAAATTATCTTTTAAATCATCATTTACTCCATAAGTAACTATCTTTTCTATTCTGCCATTATTTAATATATCATACATTTCTTTACTTAAATAAACTATATCATTTCTATCTCCTAAATTAACTCTTTTAATATTAGGATTACTAGCTATTACTTTAAGCATTTCTATATTTATTAAATCACTACTAGATATTTTAAATTCTTCATCTTTATAATTTTGACAAATAAATAATATTAATTCATCTATTTCTTTTTTATGTTCATTATAATAAGTAGAATCTATACATAAAGTTCTTTCACTTAATATAACATCTGCTACTACTAAAGGATGTTCTAAATCAGTATAAATAATTTTTTTATCACTTATTAAAGTATATTCATCTATACATATACCTTTAATAGCTAATTCATCAAAGTGTTCTTTTACATAATTAATATCTATTACTTTAGAATTACACATTTCTACTAAATAACCAGGTACTATATTCATAACTTCACCTACTATAACAATAGTATAACAAAAAAAAGATAATTATTCATTATCTTCATCTTTGCTACCTCTATTTTTAAATTGTAATATAATAGGTGTTCCAGTAAAATCAAAGTTCTTTCTTATTGTATTTTCTAAATATCTTTCATAACTAAAATGTACTAATCCTTTATCATTACATCTAAAAGTAAATTTAGGTGGACAAATACCTGTTTGACTACTAAAGTATATTTTTAATTTTTTACCTTTATATCCAGGAGCTTCATGTAATTTAGTTGCATCATTAATAACATTATTTAATAAAGATGTTTTAACTTCACGATGATTATTTTCATAAGCACTAATAATTTCTGGCATTAAAGTATGTAATCTTTTCTTTGTTAAAGCTGATAAAAAGACTACTTTAGCATAAGTCATAAATTGAAATTCATTTTCTAAAAGAACTTTCCATTCTTTAATAACTTTATCTTTATCTTCAATAGTATCCCATTTATTAACTACTAATACTAAACCTTTACCAGCTTCAATAGCATAACTAGCTATATGTTTATCATGTTCTATAATACCTTCTTTAGCATCAATAACTAAAACACATACATCAGATCTATCAATAGCTTTTAAACTTCTAAGTAAACTAAACTTTTCTACTGATTCAAATATTCTTCCTTGTTTACGCATTCCTGCTGTATCTATAACTATATAATCTTCATTATTATATCTAAATTTAGTATCTATTGAATCTCTAGTAGTTCCAGCTACATCGGAAACAATCGTTCTTTCTTCATTTAAAATAGCATTTACTAAACTACTTTTACCAACATTAGGTCTTCCTATAATTGAAAATTTTAATATATTTTCTTCTTCTTGAACATTTTCACTAAAATCTCTAGTTATTTCATCAAGTAAGTCCGAAAAACCTAAATTATGAGAGGCAGATATTGGAATTACATATGGAAAACCAAGTTCATAGTAATAATATATTCTTTCTTGTTGCATTTTATAATTATCTAATTTATTTAAAGCTACTATAACTTTTTTATTAGTTTTTAAAAGCATATCACGAATATATAAATCATTACTTGTAATATCTTCTCTTCCATCTAAAACAAACACTATTACATCTGATTCAAGTATTGCTATTTCAGCTTGAACTTTAATATCTTTATTAAAGTCTCCCTCTCCTAAATCTATTCCTCCTGTATCAACTAATAAGAATGTTTTATCATCATAAGTAACATCCCCATATAATCTATCTCTTGTTACACCAGGAGTATCTAATATAATAGCTTTATTCTCTTTTATTAAACGATTAAATATTGTACTTTTACCAACATTAGGTTTTCCTATTAAACAAACAGTCTTTTTCATACTAACCCCTCCACTTCTCGTGGTATTTTAACATATTTTAAAAAATAAGTAAAATTATCTTTTACATCTAAATTATAATAAATAAATGACCAAAATAAAAGGTACTACTTAGTACCTACAGACTGTTGACAAATAGGTAAATATTTTTACTTATTTGTCTTTTTTTTATAAAAAAGTATAATCTAGAGTATTATT
>CANQOR010000010.1 GCA_947625535.1 uncultured Bacilli bacterium | reverse complement strand
TAAATATATTAAATACCTTTAAAGCACTAAATGCAAATCATATATTTTTATTATTTTAAAGTTGCATTTAAGTATTTAAGTAATATTAATATTTTTTTAGATTGACTTTAAATTTATATTTTCTTACAATATAGTTAGATAATGGTAGTTTAATGTACTACGTTTGTACTTGAAATGAGATGATTAACTTTGAAGAAAAAGATTTTGAATAAAAAATATTTAATAGTATTATTTTATTTTTTTATACTTGTTTTTGTAAATGTTTATGTTAGAAGTGAATATGAGAAAATTGAATTAAATATTTCTAAATTTATTATACATGGTAAAGAAAATCATGATGAATTATTATCAAATACTAAAAATGTAGTATCTTATGAACGTTTGTTAACCTTTTATCCTGGATTAGATAATGATATTGTATATACTCCTGCTGTTACTGTAAATCCTAATGGTTCTACTACAAATACTATAGATGAATCAAAGTTAAGTTGGAATGATTTAAAGGCTTTTGAACGTGATTTTATCTATACTACTAAAGCATCAACATGTAATGAAAAAATAAATAAAGATGAAATAGTTATTAAATTATCACACCTACAAGACAATGTATCTAAATTTTTAAATAAAGATATAAGCTTTAAATATAATGGAGAACTAATTAATTTTAAAATTAAACAAATAAATTCTTCTAAGTATTATTCTTTTGTTTGTATAGCTGATGAATTATATGATGAATTATTAGAAAAAGAAGAAAATTATATATATGATGTAAAGTTTGATAGTTATAAAAATCTTCAAAAATATAGAGAAAAATGGTTAAAATTAGAAAACAACGACTTTTATGGTTTATCAGTTTCTAGTTATTCTTCGATAGATATTCAATCTAAAGAAAATAAATTAAATGATTTTATAGATTTTCTTAATTATTTAAATGTAATATCTGCTTTGTTATTTTTGATATTAGTTATTGTATTTATAGTAAAACTATTATTGAATAAATTAAATAAAGAGATGGGGGATAATAATTGAATACTGTTATAGAATTAAAAAATATTAAAAAAGAATATAAAACTAAAGAAGAAAAAATAGAAGTATTACAAGGTATTAATTATTCTTTTGAAAAGGGAAAACTATATGCTATAAAGGGTCATAGTGGTAGTGGTAAAACTACATTAGTTCAAATATTGGGTTTAATATCTAATACAACTTCTGGTGATTATTTTATTAATAAAAATAATGTTAAAAATTTAACTGATATAGAGTCTTCACAATATCGAATGAAGTATATAGGGTTTATATTTCAAGAATATAATTTGAATCCTTATTTAAAAGCTTATGAAAATATAATTATTCCTATGATTATTAATAAAGATATTCCTAAATTAGATAGAGAAAAACGTGCTGATGAACTATTAGAAATGGTTGGATTACTAGAACGTAAAAATCATTTCCCTAGTGAATTATCAGGAGGAGAACAACAAAGAGTTGCTATAGCAAGAGCTTTGGCAAATAATCCAGATATTATTATTGCTGATGAACCAACCGGAAATTTAGATAAGAAAAATGAAAAAGTAATATTTGATTTATTAAAAGAATTAGCTGATAAAGGCAAATGTGTTATTGTTGTTTCACATAGTGATGAAATTTCTCACTATGCTGATATAAATCTATTATTAGAAGATGGCCTTTTAAAAGAGGTAAAAAATGATAAAAGATTTAGTTAGTAATTCTTTTAAGTTATTTAAAAGAAATAAAAAAAATAAAATATTAATTACTATATTTTCTTTATTATTTTTTCTTTTATTTGTTGATATTATTATTATGAAAAATTTTATGAGTTATTATAATTATGCTATTAATAATAATATTGGTTTTAGAACTTTGAGTGTAGATTATTTAACTGGTAATAAAGATGATGCTATAAAAGAATTAGAACAAATAGAACATGTAAGTGAGGTATATCCTAATTTATATGATGGAGTTAGTATTGATAGTGATCTTACTTTAAATGGTCTTGATGGTTCTATATATTTGTCGTATGGAAGTAAAAATACTGCACCACAATCTATTAAAGGTAAAAACATAGATGAACTATCTCCTGGAGAATTAATATGTCCACATGAATTTTATCCAGATTCTAATATAAGTGATATTTTACATATTGATGAATCTAAATTTTTATATGAAAAAGATATATTAAATAGAGAAATTACTGGTACTTATTATGTTCCAGTAACAGATGGATTAGAAATTAAAGAAGAAGAATATACCAAAAAATTTAAAATAGTAGGATTATATGATGGAAATGTTTTTAGAACGGGTATTAATAATTGTTTTGCTACAATGCAAGATATTATGGAGATTCAAAAATCATATAATTCTTATGAATATGTTACCCTTAATGTGATAGTTGATAAAAATAAAAATATTGATACTGTTTCTCAAGATATAAAAAAATTAGGCAATTATGAAGTTGGTGATAATACAGTTGCTTATATTGATAAAATGTTTGTAGGTAATTTGTTTTTTATAACTATATTTTTTGTTGTAATTATAGTATATTCTATTTTATTAATATTAAAAAACTATATAAGTAAAAAAATAAAGAATGATTCAAAAATTCTTGGTATTTTGAGATCTTGTGGTTATACTAAAAAACAAATAATAATTCAAGAAATATTTGAAAATATCTTTGTTTTGGGTATTAGTTTTCTTATAAGTTCAACTTTATTTTCTGTGTTATTTTTAATACTTGAAAAGAATCTATTTTACTATTTTAAGTATATAAATTTCTTTGTAAGTAATAATGTATTACTATTAATTTCGATTTTTATAGTTGTATTGTTTATAGCTGAATTAATAAATTATTATCTTCTAAATAAAAAATTAAGTAATCAAATATGCGATATATTAAGGGAGAAGTAACATGATTTCATTAAAAGGCTTTTTTAGAAAAAAGAAAACTAAAATATATTTTAAACTTTTTTCTATTGTTACAATTATTATTATGTTGTTAAATAGTATTTATAATTATGTTGATTATGAAAGTAATAAATTAAAACAAGAATCATCATCTTTTTTAATGTATACTAAAGAAAATCATGATGAATTATTAAGAAAAGAAAAAGGAATAAAGTCTTATCGACAAGCTTTAAGTTTTGAAATTGGTTTAGATAATGATATTATATATGACCCTAAAACTGTAGTTGATGAAGATGGTAATTCAAAATATGAAGAAGAGTTTGATGAAACTAAAATTCTTTGGAGTAATTTATTATTTGGTGATGATATTTTAACTTTCAAAGCTAATTCTTGTGGTACTAATTTATCTGATAATGAAGTTATTATTTATCTTTCTGAAAGGTTTTATAATAAAGAGTATTTAGAAAATTATATAGAACATGAAATAATTTTTAAATATAATAATCAAGAAATACCATTAATTATTAAGGATATTTTAGAACCTAAAACATTTAATTATGTATGTGTTTCTGATAATTTATATAATAAATTATTAAAGACAAATAAGAATTATATATATGATATAGAAACAGTGAATTATAAAATACAAGAAAAATTAGAAAAAAAATGGAATAATTTGGAAGATAATGACTTTTTTAGGATAACAATTCCTTTCTTCCCTAAAGAATCGGATACTATTGATAGAAATGATTTATTAGATAATATGATTATGATGTTTAAGGTAGCTAATGTAGTTTCTACAGTTATTTTTATAATAATGTTATTAGCAATATTAAAAGATTTAGTATCTGATGAAGAAAGTAATATGTTATTACTAAAACAACTAGGATATAATAAATGGCAGAATATATTGTCTTTATTAAAAAATGTCTTTGTATTAAATATGGTTTCACTTATATTTTCTTTATTATTTTATATCATTATTGCTTTAGGTGTAAACCTTGTATTTAAAATTTCTTTGAGCTTATTAAATTTTAAATTAATTATTTTATATTTAGTAATTATTATTTTAATTGAATTTATTTATATATATTGTTCTTTAAAACATATTAATTATTTAAAAAAAGACTAATATTTGATATACTAATTTTGTAATAGGGGCGAGTGATATTATGCAAACTATATATATTTTTGGTCATAAAATGCCTGATACTGATACTGTTTGTGCTAGTATTAGTTTATCTTATTTAAAAAATAAACAAGGTTATAATACAGAACCTCGTGTTTTAGGGACTTTAAATAAAGAAACTAAGTTTGTTTTAGATTATTTTAAAATAGAAGAACCAGAGTTTTTAAATGATGTAAAAGTTCAAATAAGAAATATGCATTATAATAAAGAAGCTATGATAGAAGAACATATTTCGGTATATGAAGCTTATAAGGAAATGGTTAAATTTGGTGTTACTGGTTTTCCTTTAGTAGATAAACATAAGAAGTTAACGGGATATGTTAACGTTAAAGAAATATCTAAGTTTTTAATAGATGGAGATATTACGTATTTAAATACTTCTTATGATAATATTTTAAATACTTTAAATGGTACTAGTATAACAAGATTTGATGATGAAATAGAAGGTAATATATTAGCAGCTGCTTATAAGAGTGAAACTTTTATTAATCGTGTTAAATTAGATAAGAATAGTGTTTTAATAGTTGGAGATAGATATAAGATATTAGAATATGCTATTAATTCAGGTATTAAATTATTAATAATGGTTAATAATGGTATATTACCTAGTGATTTATTTAATTTAGCTAAACAAAATAAAGTTAATATTATAAGTGTACCTTTAGGTACATATAAATGTGCTAATATGATTAAGTTATGTAATTATGTTAAGTTATTAAATATTAATCCTAATCCAATTACTTTTAGTCCAATTGATTATCGCGATGATTTTATAGATATAAGTAGTAAATTAGGTCATACTAATTATCCAGTAATTAATAAAAAAGGTATTTGTGTAGGAATGATGAGGCTTGTTGATGTTAATAATTTTGAAAGAAAACAAGTTATTTTAGTAGATCATAATCAACAATCTCAGAGTGTTGATGGTATAGAAGAAGCTTCTATATTAGAAGTTATTGATCATCATAATTTAGGTACTATTGGTACTTCAACACCAATTAATTTTAGAAGTATGCCAGTAGGATGTACTTGTACAATAATTTATCAATTATATAAAGAAGCTAATGTTACAATACCTAAAGATATAGCAGGTATTATGTTATCAGCTATTTTATCTGATACATTATTATTTAAATCACCTACAACTACAGAAGTAGATATAGAAGTAGGTAAGGAACTTGCTAAGATAGCTTCTATTAATATAGAAGAATATGGTATGAAAATGTTTAAAGCTGCTTCAACAGTTAGTGAACTTAGTGTTTATGATATTATTCATAGTGATATGAAGACATTTAAGTATGATGATTCTAATATTGCAATAAGTCAAATAATGACATTAGATTTTGATGATATTCATGAAAGAGTAGAAGACGTTATTACAGAACTTAATAATATGTGTGAATATGGTGGACTAAAAATAGCTTTATTATTTGTAACAGATGTTATTAGAAATGGTTCTTATTTATTCTATAATGAAAAGTGTAAAGACATAATGGAAGAAGCTTATGGAATAGATGAAATATATCAAGGTATTTATTTTGATGGAGTAGTATCTCGTAAGAAACAAATGTTACCTCCATTATTAGATTTAGAAGAAAGAAGATAAAATGATAAACCCTTAGATTTTTCTAGGGGTTTTCTTGTTTTACCAAATAAAATTATATGTTATAATATGATTAAGATGACTAGATAAGGGTGTGGGTAATTACGTGAAAAAAAACGAAGAAAAAATAATAGTTTTAAAAAATGTCTGTAAAAATTATAAATCTAAAAAAGGAAATATTAATGTTTTAAAAGATTTGAATATTAAGTTCAATAGTGGAAAATTTTATGCGATTATTGGTGAAAGTGGTTGTGGTAAATCAACTTTAATTAATATTTTAGGATTGTTGGATAAACCAACATCGGGACAATATTTATTTAATGATAAACCATGTGAAAAATTAACTGATAATGAAATATCTGATTTAAGAAGAGATAATATTGGATTAATGTTTCAAGACTATTTATTAAACCCTTATATGAATGCTTTAGAAAATGTTATGTTACCAATGTTAATTAATAAAAATTTTAATAAAAATGAACGTGAATCTATTGCTAAAGAATTACTAGAAAAGTTTGGCTTAAAAAATAGAATGAGTCATATGCCAAAGCAACTATCAGGTGGGGAACAACAGCGTGTTGCAATTGCTCGATCACTTGTTAATAATCCACAAGTAATATTAGCTGATGAACCTACTGGAAACTTAGATGAAAAAAATGAAATTATAATATTTAAATATCTAAAGGAACTGAGTGAAAACGGCAAGTGTGTTATTGTTGTAACACATAGTAAACAGGTAAAAAAATATGCTGATATAATTTATGAAATTAAAGACTTAGAACTTAAAGAGGTTGCCAATGAAACTTAATGATTATTTTAAAACAACTTTTATATTATTTTTTAGAGATAAGTCAAATATTTTTAATATTATATTAATAGCTGTTACTGCCATTGCGTTGTTAGTAATTTTTATATTTAAGGAAAATTTTGATATCTATGTTAGCAAGATAGTAAATTCTAATTATGGTTTTAGGACTTTAACTGCTTCAGCTCTTACTGATAGGGAGGATTTGGGTTTAGATCTTATTCAAAAAGTTGATAATATTGAAAATGTTTATAACTCTAAATATGATTCTATTACTATTAATTCAAATTATCAAAATGATAAATATGATGGATATATTACCTTACAATATGGAGGATATAACTCTAATAATGTTGTAAAAGGTAAAAATAAATTTAGCAAAAATAAAAATGAACTGATATGTCCAATTAACTTCTATCCAGATTCAAATTCTTATGATGCTTTTAAAATTAAAAAGGAAAATATTATTAATGGTGAAGATTTATTAGGTAAAGAAATCACATTATCTTATATGGGTATAAATGATGAACCTAATGATAAACTAATGGATGATTATAAATTATATGAAGAAAAATTTGAAGTTATTGGTCTTTATGATAATAGTAGAGTTATGAACACTAATAACCAGTGTTATATTTCTTTTGATTCAATAAAGAGAATAGGTGATAATAAGTTTGGAGAGGATAGTAATATATATTATGGTTGGAGCGTTGTTGTAGATGATATTAATAATGTTCAACAAGTTAAAGAGAAGTTAGAGAATTTAGGTTTTTCTGATGTTAATATTCAAAGTTTCCTTTATGATGATACCATTCAAAGTGTAAATAAAACCTTATCTATAGTTAAATATGTTATCATTGCTTCGCAAATAGCTATAATAATTTTTCTTATGAGAAAGAAAGTAAGCAAAGATAGTAAAAATATTGGAATATTTCGTAATCTTGGGTATAGAAACAATACAATAAAGCTAATATATCTTGGAATATCAGTTTTAAATATTATAGTTTCTCTTGTGTTAGGTATTTTATTCTCCTTTATATTATTTATAATTTTAAAAAATACAATTTTTCTATCATTTTCTTATACTGGATTAGATATTCTTTATAATTATGTACATATTTTTAAAGTTATTGGTATTATCTTTATTTCTAATTTTCTTTGTACTATTTTGTATTTTTGTTTATTCTTAAGAAAGAGTTTAATAAGTGTTTTAAAATGAAAACGATATTAGTAAGTTTTTTTAGAAAAAAGAGTATTTATATTTATATAGCTTTATATACAATAATTTTTACTACTTCATTTTTATTATATTCTTTTTATGATTATTATAATAATTTAATTAACAGTTTTTATGCTGATAATTCGTATTATTTATTAAAAAGTGATACTGATATTTCAAATGATATATATAATAAAATAAGTAAAAATTTTGATACTGGAACATTGTATATACCTCAAGATATTAATAATCCTTTAACATATGTTAATGATGATGAAGAAAAAGAATATGATGATTCAGACTGGAAGTCTTTTATAAATATGGATTTTGATGGTGTATTAATTTTCAAAAATGAAAGTAATATTAATGATGAAATTGATATATCATTTCCTAGATTTTATGAATCTCTTTATCTAAATCTTGATATGAATTATGATGGCTTTGTACAAATGAATATTAATAAGAGAAATTATATTTTAAAAATTAAGAGTTATGATTTTAAAGATTGTTATCAACTTAATGTTTCGAATGATGTATTTACTGAAATACTTAAAGATAGTAATTCTTATATATATAAAGTTAATCCTACTTTAAAAAATAATTATGTGATGATTGAAAAAAAATTAAAAAAATTATGTGATGAACAAAAGAAATGCGAATATGAATTTTATGAATATAATAATTATAATCAGTTAGAAAACGAAGAAATAATAAATACATTAAAGAAAGTTATTATATGTTTTGTAATTGTATTTGTAATTATATTCTTGACTTTATCTATCAATATATTTAGTGATTCAAATAATGAAATTCAGATATATAAAGTATTAGGATTTAAAAAACTAATTATAAAAAATATTTTATTTTTTAAACAATTAATTATTAATATTTGTTCTTTACTTCTATCTTATTTATTAAATATCATTGGAATATTGATTATAAAGAATGTTTATAGTTTAAATTTAAAAATAATATCAATAAATGCTTTTTTACCTCCTGCTTTTTTATTAATTATTGTGTTATTCATTTTATGTATTTTATATAAAATGAATGTCGAGAGGAGGTGAAAAAATGAGAGGAACAAATAAATTATTATTAAAATTAGTTATTTTAATGTGTGGACTAAGTGTATTTACAAATGTGTATGCAGCTTCAGTTAGATCAGAAAGTGATTCAGAAATTTCAAAAAATATTTTATTAGAATATAATCAATCATATACTGGAACTGCAAAACTTGGAGTAGATTATTATGCAACTGTTATGGGTACGGTGTTGTCTTTAAACAATCCAGTTGTTAAAATTGTAACAAAGTATAAAAGTGGTTTGCTTTATGGACACGAACAATCCGCTACAATTACAATAGAAAAAAAAGATGTAAGATATAAGGTGTTATTTAATCAACCTAATTCTGCTTCTACACGTGTAAAATGGACTAATATTAAATCTGGAACTAGTGTTGGCGGTAATTATAGTGCATACACAGTTATTAGAGATTAATCTATATTATACGGTAAATTATAAATGCTCTATATAATTTAGTTATGAGTAAAAAATCCATATAAAAAACGTAGTTGGAAGACTATGTAATTTAGAAGAAAGAAGATAAAATGTATCTTCTTTTTTTAGATATTGTTTATTATTTATAGATATTTTGGTAAAATATAAATGGTGATAATATGAAAGCATTAGTAACTGGAGCTAGTTCTGGTATCGGAAAAGATATGGCATTATATTTAAGTGAATTAGGTTATGACTTAATATTAGTTAGTCGTGATGTAAATAGATTAAATGAAGTAGCTAATCAAATAAAAACTAATGTAGTAGTTTATCCTACTGATTTATGTGGTACTGATAATTGTTTTAAATTATATGATAAGTTTAAAGATGAAGATATAGATTTATTAGTTAATGGGGCTGGATTTGGTTTATTTGGTAATACTTGGGAAACTGATATTAATAAAGAACTTAAAATGATAGATTTAAATATTAAGGGATTACATATATTAACTAAGTTGTTTTTACAGGATATGGTAAAAAAAGATAAAGGAAGAATTTTAAATATAGCATCATCTGCTGGATTCTTAGCAGGTCCTGGTTTAAATACTTATTATGCTACTAAGAACTATGTAACTAAGTGGACTTTAGCTATATATGAAGAATTGCGTAAAGTTAAAAGTAATGTTCATATTAGTTGTTTATGTCCTGGACCAGTTAATACTAATTTTAATAAAGTAGCTGGTGGTTCATTTACTGTAAAAGGTTTAAGTAGCGAGTATGTAGCTAAATATGGAATAGATAAATGTTTAAAGAATAAGTTAATTATTATTCCAGGTATAACTATTAAATTAGGTGTATTCTTTAATAGGTTTGCTCCTTATAAATTATCTTTAAGAGTAGTACATCGTATTCAAAGTAATAAATGTAAAAGGAATGGTTAAATATGTTTAGTTATATGTTTAAAAATTTACCGTCTAAGTATGTTTTTGCTGGTTATAGTATTAGGAAAAGTTTAACTATTATGACTAGTGTTGAAAATGGTAAGATAGTTTATGATGTCTTTTTATATACCTATATAGATAATTATTTATCTTTTTATATATTAATGGAGAGTGGTAAATATAAGAATGTAGAAACTGGGGAAGAAGTTCCTTTAGCTAATGCAGAAGATTTAATGAGTAAACATTTATCTAGAGGTAGAGTAGTAGATGAAGACGATTATGAAAAAGTAGATAAAGAGAAAATAGCTGGTGTTTTTGGGGTTCGTAATATGGAAGAATTAGTTCATCAAGTAGATGATATGGCTAAAGAAAGTGATAGTCATGATGTTAGTTTGGAAGCTATGTTAGATATAAAATCACAATATATGGGAATGGAAATAATTGGTTCTATTAATAAATTTAATAGTTTATTAGGATATCCTAAAGGAATTATTACCATACCTGCTTTATCTAATGGACCTACTGATACATATAAATCTTTAATAGGTGATAATATGGATTTCTTTGATTTTGTTTCTAATAAGAGTTCTGATCAAATAGTTAAAGATTTAAAGAAATTAGCTGATAGTGTTGATGGAATAGGTAATTTAAAAGTAGTAGAAAATAGTAATATAGAGACTTTAGATTAAAAGACCTTAAAAGGTCTTTTATTTTGGTAATTAGTTATTTTAAAACGAACAAATGTGTGTTAAAATAGGAATAGGTGTTTAAAAATGTTTAAAAAAATATATATAGAAATAACTAATAATTGTAATTTAAATTGTTCTTTTTGTAAGGGAACAAAAAGAGATAAAGAGTTTATTGATTTAAGTAAGTTTAAAATATTATTAGATAAGATAGATGGTTATAGTAAGTATTTATATTTTCATATAATGGGTGAACCTTTATTACATCCAAAGATTAATGAATTAATTAATGAAGCTAGTTTAAGATATATGGTAAATATTACTACTAATGGTTATTTAATAAAGAAAATAGAGAATAATAAGAATATTAGACAAGTTAATATTTCATTACATAGTTTTAATTTAAAATATAAGAAAAGTTTAGATAATTATTTAGATGATATATTTAATGCTGTTGATAAGTTAGTAGTTAATAACACTATTATTTGTTATAGAATGTGGGTTAATAGTGAAGATAAAGATAAGATAATAGATAGATTAAATAAAAAGTATAATTGTAAGATATTAGATGAAAAGAAGATTAAATTAGATAATAATGTTTATTTTGAAATAGAAGATGAATTTATATGGCCAAGTTATGATAATAATTATTTTAGTATAGAGGGTAGTTGTAGAGGACTAAGAGATCATATAGGTATATTAGTAGATGGGACGATTGTTCCTTGTTGTTTAGATAGTGATGGTATTATAAATTTAGGTAATATTTACAAAGATTATTTAAGTGATATAATAAATAACGAACTTTTTAGGGAAATGAAAGAAGGTTTTCTAAATAATAAAAAGATTCATAATTTATGTAAAAAATGTAATTTTTATGAATTAAGGAGATAGCAATGGAAGTCAAGGGGTATAAAGCATTCAATGTAGATAAAACTAATAGATATGGGAAACCTTTTAAAGAAGGGGAAACATATAGAGCACATGGAGAAATATCATTTGGAAACGATGGTAATGGTTTTCATATGTGTACAAGTTTAAGTGATGTATTTAGATATTTTGAATATCCTTTGGGAGAAGCTTGTGTTGCAGAAGTAATAGGGCGTGGAAAGTGTTTAGAATTTAATGATGAATATTATGGATACTATGAAATGTATGCAGTAGAAGAAATAACAATAACACATTTTATGGAACGTAAAGAAATTATAGCTAGAATGTTAAAAGATCATGATTTTAATAATCGAAAGTTTTTAATGACTTTAAAATTAACAGAACACGAGAAAAAACAATATTTAAAATTATATCGTAAAAATATTCCAATGTTAGAATGGTTGTTGTTTTATCAATTTGGATGTACAGATTTATATTCTTCTTCTTTTGAAGAAAGAGAAAATCAGATAAGGATGGTGTTAGAAAATGGACAAAATAGTAATCAAGGGAGCTAGAGAGAATAATCTACAAAATATAGATTTAGAGATACCTAAGAATTCTTTAGTTGTTATGACTGGTGTTTCTGGTAGTGGTAAAAGTAGTTTAGCTTTTGATACCATTTATGCTGAAGGACAAAGAAGATATGTTGAAAGTTTATCAGCTTATGCAAGACAATTTTTAGGTGGTACTAGTAAACCAGATGTTGATAGTATTGAAGGATTAAGTCCTAGTATAAGTATTGATCAAAAAAGTACGAATAATAATCCTCGTAGTACAGTAGGAACTGTAACAGAAATATATGATTATTTAAGATTGTTATTTGCTAGAATAGGTATTCCTTATTGTCCTAATCATCATGAACCAATTAATAGTCAAAGTATTGAAGAAATGACTAATAAAATAATGGGGATGCCAGAAGGAACAAAGATTGAAATAATATCACCAGTTGTTAGAGGTGAAAAAGGAGCTCATCAACAAATACTAGATGACTTACGTCAAAAAGGTTATAGTCGTGTAAGAGTTAATGGGGAAATTCGTGATTTAGCTGAAGATATTAAGTTAGAGAAAAATAAAAAAGATACAATTGAAGTAATAGTTGATCGTGTTGTAGTTAGAGATGATGAAAGATCAAGAATCTTTGAATCAATAGAAACTAGTACTAAGTTATCTAATGGTTTAGTTTTATTTAATATAATAGGTAGTGAAGAATTATTAATGAGTGAAAATTATGCTTGTGTTCATTGTAATTATTCAATGCCTAAATTAGAAACAAGAATGTTTTCATTTAATTCACCATTTGGGGCTTGTCCTGAATGTAATGGTTTAGGTATGAAGATGAAGATATCTGAAGAGTTATTAATGCCTGATATGAAAAAGAGTATAAGAAAAGGAGGTATTTTAACTCTTACAGAAGAACAAAATACTTTATTTACGGAAGTGGAAACAGTTGCCAATTATTATGGGATATCTTTAGATGATCCTATTAAAGATATACCTAAAGATAAATTGGATATTATTTTATATGGTTCACCTGATTTATTAGATTTTAAGTATGTTTCAAGAAATGGTAATGTTAGAACAAAAACAGATTATTTTGAAGGAATTATTACTAATTTAGAAAGACGTCAAGTAGAAACAACAGCTGGATGGATTAGAGAATGGATAGAAGGATTTATGATTGAACAAGAATGTCCTTTATGCCATGGTACTAGACTTAAAAAAGATATATTAAATGTTTATATAAATAAGAAAAATATTTATGATATGACAGCTTTAAGTATTGCTGATTTATATAAGTTTATGAAGAATTTAAAGCTTAATAAGGAGCAACAACAAATAAGTGAATTATTAGTAAAAGAGATATGTAATAGATTAGAGTTTTTAAATAATGTTGGTTTAGGTTATATAACACTTAATAGAGCAGCGGGAACTTTATCTGGTGGAGAAGCACAAAGAATTCGTTTAGCGACACAGATTGGTAGTAAGTTATCTGGGGTTTTATATGTATTAGATGAACCTAGTATAGGTTTACATCAAAGAGATAATGAAAAGTTAATTGCATCAATGAAAGAAATGCGTGATTTAGGTAATACATTAATTGTCGTTGAACATGATACAGATACTATGTTAGCTGCGGATTACTTAGTTGATATTGGACCAGGAGCTGGTGTTTTAGGAGGACATATTATGGCAGCGGGAACACCACAAGAAGTAATGAAAAATCCTAATTCTTTAACTGGGAAATATTTAACGGGTGAAATGAAAATTGAAGTACCTAAAAAAAGAAGAAAAGGCAACGGATTATTCTTAGAAGTAAAAGGTGCTAAAGAACATAATTTAAAGAATTTAAATGTTAAATTTCCTTTAGGTAAATTCATTTGTGTAACAGGTGTTTCTGGTAGTGGTAAATCAACATTAGTAAATGATATTTTATATAATGCGTTAGCTAAGAAAGTTTATAAATCTAAGACAATAGTTGGAACTTGTAAAGAAGTTAAAGGAATGGAAAACATTGATAAAGTAGTTCATATTACTCAAGATCCAATTGGTCGTACACCTCGTAGTAATCCAGCAACTTATGTTGGGGTATTTGATGATATTAGAGATGTTTTTGCTAATATGAAAGAATCTAAAATGAGAGGTTATGGTAAGAATAGGTTCTCATTTAATGTTAAAGGTGGACGTTGTGAAGCTTGTTATGGTGATGGTGTAAAACGTATTGAAATGAATTTCTTACCTGATGTATATGTTCCTTGTGAAGTATGTAAAGGAACTAGATATAATAAAGAGACATTAGATGTAAAATTTAAGGGTAAGAGTATAGCTGATGTTTTACATATGCGTGTTTCAGAAGCTTTAGAATTTTTTGATAATATTCCAAAAGTAAAAAATAAAATTCAAGTAATGATGGATGTTGGTTTATCTTATATAGAACTTGGTCAATCAGCACCTACTTTATCTGGAGGAGAAGCTGGACGTGTTAAATTAGCTAAAGAATTACAAAAGAAAGCTACTGGTAAAAGTGTCTTTATTCTAGATGAACCAACTACTGGTTTACATAGTGATGATATCAAAAAACTTTTAGTTATTTTACATAGAATTGTCGATAATGGAGACACTGTAATTGTAATTGAACATAATCTTGACGTTATAAAAGTAGCAGATTACATAATTGATTTAGGACCTGAAGGTGGCGATGAAGGTGGTACAATAGTTGCAACTGGTACACCAGAACAGGTAGCTAAAGACAAAAATAGTTATACTGGTGAATGGTTAAAGAAAGTTTTATAGGTGTAAAATGGCAGAATTAGATGTAAAAAAGATGGTTAATAATAAACCTAAAATTAAAAGAATCGAAATAGAATATAAAGATATGAATTATATTATTATTAATTTAGATGCTAATGTAATTGATGTTAATGGAGAATTATGGGAATATAAAATTGATTCTTTAACATTAAAGAAGATTAATGATTTAGTTTGGGAATATGAAGATTTAGATGAATTTGACTATTGGCCAGATAAAACTAAAGACCATGAACCTTTATCACCGATGTGGCGTTTGGCGTTTTATGATGAATTTGATACATACTATCATAAAAGTGGGGCTTTAAAGTATCCACCTAAGTTAATGGAATTAGTTAAAATACTTAAGAATTTAAAGTAATTCTTAAGTATTTTTTTGTAAAATTATAAAAGTAGTTATGTTTTATGTTTTAAATTTATGATATTATTAATATTAGAATAAATAAGTGGAGGTTAAATATGAATAATCAATATTATAATAATGGTTATAATAACGGATATAATAATTATAATCCTAATAATTTTAACAATTGGAATCAAATGCCTCAACAAAATATGAACTATAATAATGATGATAATAGTAATAAAGGGGGAGGATTTTTCTCTTTTCTCTTAGCATTAATTATTTTAATTGTAGCTGTTGCTTTCTTATTACATTTAATAGGTGTTTTTGATCTTAAAGAACTTTATAATAAATATATTTTAAAACAAGATGAAACGAAAGAAGTAGAGAAAAAGGAAGATAAAGAAGAACAAGAAAAAGAAGAAGTAACGGAAGATGCTGAAACAAAAGCTAAAAAACAATTAGATAATATGTGTTCTTTAGTAGATGAAAGTGGAAACTATAATGTTGATATTGATGAAAGTACATTTACAAAAGGAACATGTGGTAATAATGTATGTGCTTATATAGATATTGATGATGAGTTAATCGAAAAAATACAAAAGAATCCTGATTATCAACTTGCAGAAGGAGAAAAGATGGAACTTTATACTAAAGATTGTAAAACTGGAGAATATAATAAAAGAACAATTGATTATGAATCTAATTTCGAAATAATGCTAGATACAGCTTGTGCCAATGTAGATACGAATGGTAATTATAATGTTTCATCTGGTGATTCAAATGTTACTTGTAAAAATTATGAATGTGAAGTAACAAGTAATGGTAAAACTTATAATAAAACTTGTCCAAGATAAAAAATATTTAATAAAATTTTAAGAAGTAATTATAAATTATAGAAGGTAATTAATGTTTAAAATTAAATTATTGAATAAAGTTAATTATTAAAATAAGAAATAAGAAGTTATTGTAGAGATAACTTCTTATTTTAGATTAATGTTATTAATAGCGTTTTAAATATGTGATATAATACGATTACTTAAGGAGGAAAGTTATGAATCCAAATATATTTACAATAGGTAATTTTAGTATAAGATGGTATTCTGTTTTAATATTATTAGGTGTTATTATCGGATACTTATTAGCATCTAAGGAAGCAAAGAAGTTTGATTTACCAAAAGATTTTGTTTTTGATTTAACTTTTTGGGTAGTTATCTTTGGTATTATAGGTGCCCGTCTTTATTATGTTATTTTTAATTTTAATTTATATAAAGATAATATAATAGATATATTTAAAGTATGGAATGGTGGTTTAGCTATTCATGGAGGTATTTTATTTGGTTTTATTACCTTGGTTATTTATTGCAAGATAAGAGATGTAAATCCTTTTAGAATGACTGATATAGCAGTTCCTTCTTTAATAATTGCTCAAGCTATTGGAAGATGGGGTAATTTCTTTAATAGTGAAGCTCATGGACCAGTAACTACTTTAGAAAATTTAAAGAGTTTATTTATACCTGATTTTATTATTAAAGGAATGAAGATAGGTGGTATTTATTATCATCCAACATTTTTATATGAATCATTATGGTGTTTATTAGGGTTTATAGTTATATTACTTATTAGAAAGTATTATAAGTATTTAAAGGTTGGTCAACTTACTTGTGTTTATTTAATGTGGTATAGTGTAGGTAGAGTATTTATTGAATCTTTAAGAACTGATTCTTTAATGTTTATGGGGTTTAAAGTTGCTCAATTAGTATCTTTATTATGTTTTGTAATAGGACTAATATGTTTTATATATTTATGCTTTAATAGATTAAAAAAAGGTTTATATTATCCGAAGAAAAAAGTTAAGGAATAATTGGCAATTTAAGATTATTATGTTAAATTATTGGTGGTGGTAAATATGTATGATAATCCGTTAGTTATGGCTTATATGGGTGATACAATTTATGAACAATATATAAGAGAGTATTTAATTAAAAAAGGAATATGCAAAATAGGAGAATTACAACAAAGAAGTTTATATTATGTTAGTGCTAGAAGTCAACGTAAACATTTAGAAAGATTAGAACAAGCTAACTATTTAACGGAAGAAGAATTGGAAATAGTCAAATGGGGACGTAATGCTAAAGGGCATAAAAGTAAAAGTACGGATATTGTGACATATCGTTTAGCAACAGGGTTAGAAGCTTTAATAGGTAAATTATATTTTGCTGGTAAGAATGATAGAATCAAAGAAATTATGAATTTTATTGTAGGTGAAGAGTAATGAAAGTATTTGGTAAAAATGTATTTAATGAACTTAAAGATAACGTTAAAGCAATTAAGAAAGTTTATTTAGCTAATAATTTTAATGATAAAGATATTATAAATTTTATAAAAGATAATAAAATTAGTTATGCAACAATGGATATTCATAAAATGGATGGTATGGTAGAAGGTAAACACCAAGGAATAATAATTGTTGTAGATGATTATGAATATGTTGATTATAAGACAATGTTAAATGATGATGTAGTAGTTATGTTAGATCATTTAGAAGATCCACATAATTTTGGAGCAATTATTAGAACTTGTGAAGCAGCAGGAATTAAATCAATTATTATTCCTAAAGATAGAAGTGTTAGCGTTACATCAACAGTTATGAGAACTAGTAGTGGAGCTTTAGAACATGTTAATATAGCAATGGTTAATAACTTAGTTAATGTTATAGATGATTTTAAAGATAATGGTTATTTTGTTTATGCTGCAGATATGGATGGAGAAAATTATAAAAATGTTTCTTATGCTCCTAAAGTATTATTAGTTATTGGTAGTGAAGGTAACGGAGTAGGAAGATTAGTAAAAAAGAATTGTGATGTAATATTAGCTATTCCTCAATATGGTCATGTTAATAGTTTAAATGCTTCAGTAGCAGCAGCTATCTTAATATATGGTATTGTTAATAAGTAGAGGTTAATATGAGTTACGAAGATATAAGTGATAATGAATTGATTGGAATGGTCCATGAAGCTTCAGAAGAAGCTAAAGATTTATTATTTGAAAAATATCATTATATTATAGATATTGAAGTTAAGAAATATGCAAATATGGCTAAAATACTAGGTTATGATCAACATGATTTAATTCAAGATGCTTTAGTAGGTTTTTCAGATGCAATTAATAGTTATAGAGAAGATAGGGAAGCTTCTTTAGCGAGTTTTATTACATTATGTGTAGATCGTAAATTACAAGTATCTATTATAAAAGCAGGAAGACTTAAAAATAAGTTAATTAATGAATCATTAAGTTTAGAACATATATATAGTAGTTATGCATCACCATTAATGGATTTACTTAGTGATAATTCGGAAAATGATCCGTTAGAGAATATTTTAAAAGAAGAAACTTTTCAAGAATTATTACAAAGTATAAGAAATATTTTATCTGATAGTGAATATGAAGTATATTCATTAATGATAAATGGTTTAAAGTATGATGAAATAGCTACATTATTAGATAAAAATTTAAAACAAGTAGATAATACAATTCAAAGAGTTAGAAATAAAATTAAAAAATTGTTAAGTGAGAGATAAAAGTTCGATAAATTCGAACTTTTTCTTGAATTTACTTGTAAGTTATGGTATATTCTAATTGAACACGAAAAGGTGTTTTTTTAATACAAAAAAATATGAGGTGGGCTTATGGCAAGAAAGAAAAATATTAAAGATGTAGAAGAAAGTAAAATTGTAAAGAAATCTAGTAAATCTAAGAAAGAAGAAATTAAAGAAGAGGAAGAACTAGAAGAAGAATTACAAGAGGAAGTAGAAGAAGAAACTTTAGATGAAGAAGAAGTAGATCTTGATAATGAATCTGAAGATGATGAATATGAAGATGCAGATGAAGATGAAGACGAAGAAGATTATGATGTAGTTAAGAAAGATAAAAATGGTAAGAAGAAAAAAAGTGCTAAGAAAAAAGAAGGATTTTTAGAATTAGTTGGTAAAGAACTTAAGAAAGTTGTATGGCCAAAGATTGGGGAAATTATTAAATATTCTATAGCTGTTATTATTTTCTGTGTTATTTTATGTTTATTCTTTGAAGGAATTAATTTATTAGCTGCATTTATAAAGGAGTTGTTCTCATAATGGAAAAAGAATGGTATGTAGTAAATACTTATAGTGGACATGAATCTAAAGTAAAAGAGAAACTAGAACAAAGAGCTATTTCTATGGGAATGCAAGATAATATCTTTAGAGTTATTATTCCTGAAACAACAGAAGTTGTTGTAAAAGATGGAGTTAAAAAAGAAAAAGTTAAAAAGATGTTCCCTGGATATGTTTTAGTAGAAATGATTATGTCTGATGAAGCGTGGTATATCGTTCGTAATACTCCTGGAGTTACTGGGTTTATTGGTTCATCTGGACATAAAGCTAAACCTACACCTTTAATGCCTCAAGAAATAGATAGAATTTTAGCTTCAATGGGTATGAGTAGAGTTAATATTGAATCTGAAATGGCAGTTGGTGATAAAGTAACAATTGTTGATGGACCATTTAAAGGAATGAATGGTGTTGTAGATAATATTGATATTGAAAATAATAGATTAAATGTTTTAATTGATTTATTTGGTCAAGAAACACCAGTTGAAGTTGAATTATTCCAAGTTAATAAATTACAATAAATACTATTTTTAATAGTATTTTTTTGATGTATTTTTGACAATTATAAGACTTCCATCTATAATAAGCATACTTTAAAGAGGGAGGGGTATTATGCAAGATGTATCTAAAGATGTTAAAAGAGCAATAGATTTAATAAAAAAGCCACAAAGTGGTACACCATATTATAGTAATTATTGTACATCTTTTATATTTGGAACAGAGAATCAAGAAGGTATAAATAGTGTTATTGATTATAATAATAAAGACGTTTTAACTGTTGCATCTAGTGGAGATCAATATCTTGGAGCTTTATATTATGGTGCTAAGAAGATTGATTTATATGACATTAATAGACTTACAAAATATGTTTCTTATCTTAAAATAGCTGCTGTTAAGCATTTATCTTATCAAGGATTTAAAGATTTTTTCATACCAATGGATGAACAAGGTAAAGTAAAGAAAAGTTTTTGGAATTTAAAAACATTACGTCGTTTATTACCAGAGATGCCTAATGAAGTTGGTTTTTTCTGGGAACAAATTATGTATGCTGTAAAGAAAGATAATTATGGTACTTTTGTTAATTTAAATGCTTTATGTAATAAAGAAGAAATGGTAGTTAATGGAATGCCTTTTTATGCTAATGAGGCTGATTATTATACTTTACAAGCTAAGTTACGTAAGAGAAGATATCCAGTATTTAGATCAGCTGATATCTATCAATTAAGTAAAGCCTTTAATTATAAGTATGACATTGTTTATCTATCTAATATAATTGAAACTATTGTAGCAATGGAAGTACGTAAGTATCCATTTGCTGGTTATGGAACAGAAGACAGAATAGAAGGGGAAGTTATTAGTGTTTTAGAACCAGAAATTTATAAGGTTTTAAAAAAGACAGGAACAGTAATGTTAAGCTATAGAGCTAATGCTTATTTAGAGTTTGTACCTGGTCGTATTGGTAATTTTTCAACTGATTATTTATATAATTCTCTTTATTTTGAACCTACTGAGATACCAAGAAAACTTAGTGAAGATAGTGATGAAGATGAATATTTAGCTAAGAAGGACATAGTTCTTACATATAAACCATCAAAGACAGGTCGTTATGTCTAAGATAACTTGTCATTCGAAGTAAGATATTACTTGCATTTATGTAAATTCTATGTTAATATCTTAGTTGCAATTGTGTATTTAGCACAATTAGCTGAAGTGGGAGGGAATAAGCGGATTGCCTTTGACCACTTTCGCGAAAAAAATTTTTTAGGAGGTGTTTTTCGTGGCAAAAGAAGCCGTAAAGAAAATTAAGTTACAAATCCCTGCTGGAAAAGCTACACCAGCTCCACCAGTTGGAACTGTTTTAGGACCTGCAGGTATTAATCTACAAGAATTTTGTACTAAATTTAATGATGCTACTAGAGATAAAATGGGAGATATAGTTCCTGTTGAAATTAGTTTATATGAAGACAGAACTTTTGATTTCGTATTAAAGACTCCACCAGCTGGATTCTTAATTAAGAAAGCTGCTAAGATTCAAAAAGGTAGTACAAAAGGTGCTAACGAAGTTGTTGCTACTATTACTATTGATGATTTAAGACAAATAGCTGAAACTAAGTTACCTGATTTAAATGCTTATGATGTAGAAGCTGCTATGAAGATTATTGAAGGTACTGCTAGAAATATGGGTGTTGCAGTTAAAGGATTAAATGATCAAGAATTAGCTGAACAACAAAAAGAAGCTGAAGCTGAAGCTTTAAAAGAAGCTAAGAGAGAAGCTGAATTAGCTAAGATGGAAGAAGAAGCTAATGAAGCACATGAAGTTGAAGTTATCAACGAAAAAGAAGCTGAAGCTGAAGATAAAACTGAAGAATAATATTAATTTATTATATATTTAAAAATCCGCTAATAAACCACAATTAGGAGGTAAAAAAATGAGAAAGTTAGGTAAGAAGTATGTGGAAGCTTCTAAAAAAGTAGATAAGAATACTCTTTATACTAAAGAAGAAGCAGTTAAATTAGTTAAAGAAACTTCTATTACTAGTTTTGATGCTACTGTTGAAGTTGCTTTAAACTTAAATCTTGATACTAAAAAAGCTGATCAACAATTAAGAGGATCTATGGTATTACCTAATGGTACTGGTAAAGCTAAAAAAGTTTTAGTAATCGCTAAAGGCGATGCTGCTGAAGCTGCTAGAAATGCTGGTGCTGATTATGTTGGAGATACTGATATGATTGAAAAAATCGAAAAAGAAAATTGGTTCGATTATGATGTAATCGTAGCTGCTCCAGATATGATGGCTCAATTAGGTAGAATCGGACGTGTTTTAGGACCTAAAGGTTTAATGCCAAACCCTAAAACTGGTACTGTAACTATGGATACTGCTAAAGCAGTTAATGATATCAAAAAAGGTATGGTTGGATATAAGACTGATTCTTATGGAAATGTTCATACTATTATTGGTAAAGTATCATTTGATGAAGCTAAATTATTAGAAAACCTTAACTATGTTGTTAATACTATTGTAAAAGCTAAACCAACAGCAGTTAAAGGTAAGTATATTAATAATATTTCTATTTCTAGTACTATGGGTCCTGGTATTAAAGTTGACCAAAATTCTTTTGACATTTAGTTAGTATTAGAATATAATATGAATTGTTAGAAAAAAGCGACTCCGAAGACCGCAAGTGTAAAAGTAAATCTTGCCGAGGAAATACTTAATATAACATTAATTTTAATGTGATTTTAAGCTTTCCTTCGGAGGAAAGCTTTTTAATTATCCATAAAGGAGGAAAAAAATGGCAAGTGCAAAGATTTTAGAAAACAAAAAAGCTATAGTTGATGAAATCAAATCTAATATTCAAAATAGTGAATCTGTAATTGTCTTTACTTACCAAGGATTAACAGTTGCTGAACTTAGTGAACTAAGAAAAGAACTTAGACAATCTCAAAGTGAAGTAAAAGTTTACAAAAACACTTTATTTAAAAGAGCATTAGATGATTTAGATATCAACTTAGATGGTTTCTTAGAGGGACCAAACGCAATTTTATTTGGTAAAGATTTACTTGAACCAATTAAAGTTATTTCTAAATTTGCTAAAGAACATGAAAAAGCTAATATAACTGTTGGTATTATAAGTGGAGCTAAAGCAGATTTAGATGTTATTAAAGAGTATGCATCAATACCATCAAGAGAAGGATTACTTACAATGCTTGCTGGTGGTATGATTCAATATGTTAGAGATTTAGCAGTTGGACTTAATATGTATGCAGAACAATTAGAAAAATAATTTTGAATAGAGAAAGGAATTGAAGAAAAATGGCAAAATTAACAAAAGATGAATTTATAAGTGCTTTAAAAGAAATGACTATTCTTGAAGTTAAAGAATTAGTTGATGCAATGAAAGAAGAATTTGGTGTAGATCCAAGTGCAGTAGCAGTTGCTGCTCCTGTTGCTGGTGCTGCTCCTGAAGCTGATGAAAGTGCTACTAAAACTGTAGTATTAAAAGAAGCTGGAGCTACTAAGATGCAAGTAATTAAAATCCTTAAAGAAGTTACTGGCTTAGGATTAGTAGAAGCTAAAGGTTTAGCTGACAATGGTGGAAATGTTAAAGAAAACATTCCTGCTAAAGAAGCTGAAGAAATTAAAGCACAATTAGAAGAAGCTGGCGCAACAGTTGAATTAGCTTAATGCTATTAAAGATAAGATTAAATCTTATCTTTTTCTTTGTTTAAAGAGTCTAGTAAATTTTAGGTATTTGTATTATAATTAGTATGAGTTGGAGGTTATGACATGAAATTAGGCAATCAAGGATTTGGACTTAAGGAAATGATTATTTATACTTGTTTATTATCTCTTTTATTACTTTATGTTGCTTTTTCAATTAATTCTTTATATAAGAATAGACCTGAACCAACTATTAATACTGATAAACCAGTATTAGAACCAACTCAAAAACCAGTTGCTGTAAATTATGAATATTATACTAATTTAGAAAATGAAATGAAAAATGCTGCTACTAATTATGTAGCAGAACATAGTGATGCTATTACTAGTTATAATTTTAGAATTACAGCCAGTACTTTAATTAGCAATGGTTATCTACATTTATTAAAAGATCAATTTGGAGAAGAAACATGTAGTGGTTATATTAATGGGTATACTAATAGTGCAGGAGAATCTACACTTATACCTTATTTAAAATGTGATAATTATTTTACAACTGGTTATGAAGAAAATTAGGAGTGATTTAAATGGCTACAAAAAAACGTCGAAGTAAGTTTTCTTTAAAGAAAGTAAAGAAAATGTTTATTAATTTATTTAATAAAGTTAAAAATTATTTTGTAAATGTTTATAATAAATTTATGAGTTTACCTAAGTATGTAAGACATCTTGTATATTTATGGTCAATTGTATTATTAATTATTATAACTTTAATAATTGGAACTTTCTCTAATAATAAAATGTTAGAAAAGTATCATGAAGCAGAGAACAACGTTAATAATGCAGCTTTAAGATATGTTCAAAATTATAATATTTATCCTACTAGAGATAGTAAATTAAATATAAGTTTAGAAGTTTTAAAAGATTTAAATTTAATATCACAAAAAGATGTTGGTAATGATAATACTTGTAAAGGTTATAGTATATTATATTATGATGATGAAAATGAATCTTATGTTTCTAAATCTTATATAAATTGTAATAAATATACATCTGATGAATATTTTGATTATAATGAAGTAAAAAGTTAATTTTAGTTAACTTTTTTTCTTGACATAAATTAGATTAAATGCTATATTATTGTTGCGTTTTGAATTAAGGTTCTACCTTAGGTGGAACCTAATTTAAAGGAATGTTTGATACACCAGGATGTGTGTATATGAGAGGAGGACATATATGACAACTATTAATCAATTAGTAAGAAAGAACAGAAAAGATAAAACTAAAAAAAGTAAAAGCCCAGTATTAAATGTAGGTTTTAATAGCATGGAAAGAAAACCAACTGTTCAAAATAGTCCACAAAAAAGAGGAGTTTGTACTAAAGTTGGTACTCGTACTCCAAAGAAACCTAACTCAGCTTTAAGAAAATATGCTCGTGTTAGATTATCAAACGGAAGAGAAGTTGATACTTATATTCCAGGTGAAGGACATAACTTACAAGAACATAGTGTAGTTTTAGTACGTGGTGGACGTGTTAAAGACTTAATCGGTGTTCGTTATCACATTATTCGTGGTACACTTGATACTCAAGGAGTTAATAATAGAAAACAAGGTCGTAGTAAATATGGTACTAAGAGACCTAAATAGTTAGAAATACTTTAAGGAAGGAGAGATAAATATGCGTAAGAGACGTGCAGTAAAAAGAGATGTATTACCAGATCCTATATATAATTCAAAAGTAGTTACTAAGTTAATTAATCAAATTATGCAAGATGGTAAAAAAGGCACTGCTGAAAGAATCTTATACCAAGCTTTTGATATGGTAAAAGAGAAAACTGGTCAAGAACCAATGGAAGTTTACCAAAAAGCTTTAGAAAATATTAAACCTCTTTTAGAAGTTAAATCTAGAAGAGTTGGGGGTTCAAACGTTCAAGTTCCAGTTGAAGTTACAGATGAAAGAAGTCAAGCTTTAGCATTACGTTGGTTAGTAAATTATGCTAAAACTAGAAATGGAAACGGAATGGCTATTAATTTAGCAAATGAAATAATAGATGCTGCAAATGGAGTTGGTGGAGCTGTTAAGAAACGTGAAGATACTCACAAAATGGCTGAAGCCAATAAAGCATTTGCTCATTATAGATGGTAGGAGCAAGGTAATATGGCAAGAGATGTTACAATAGATAAAATTCGTAATATTGGTATTATGGCACACATCGATGCCGGTAAAACTACTTTTACAGAAAGAGTTTTATTCCATACTGGTATTACTCATAAAATAGGTGAGACACACGATGGTGAATCACAAATGGACTGGATGGAACAAGAAAAAGAACGTGGTATTACTATTACTAGTGCAGCTACTACAGCTCACTGGAAAGGTTATCGTTTAAATATTATTGATACTCCAGGTCACGTAGACTTTACAGTTGAAGTTCAACGTTCATTAAGAGTACTTGATGGTGCTATTTGCTTACTAGATGGTAATGCAGGTGTTGAACCTCAATCAGAAACAGTTTGGCGTCAAGCTACTGAATATAAAGTACCAAGAATGATTTTCGTTAATAAAATGGATAAACTTGGTGCTGATTTTGAATTTAGTTTAGATACAATTGGTAAGAGATTAGGTGTTAATTATGCTCCTATTCAATGGCCTATTGGAGCTGAAGCTGAATTTAATGGAATTATTGATTTAGTTGAAATGAAAGCTTATCAATTTGATCGTCAAGATCAACATGAAAACTATGTTGAAATTCCTATTCCTGAAAATTTAAAAGATTTAGCTGAAACTAAGAGATTAGAATTAATTGAAAAAGCAGTTGAATTTGATGATGCAATAATGGAAAAATACTTAGAAGGTGAAGAACTTTCTATTGCAGAAATCAAATCAGCTATTAGAAAAGGTGTTTTAGCTGCTGAATTCTTCCCAGTAATGTGTGGTAGTGCTCTATCAAATACTGGTGTTAAATTAGCTTTGGATGCTGTAGTAGATTACATGCCAGCTCCAACAGATGTAGAAGCTATTGAATGTACTGATAAAAATGGTAATTTGGTTAAACGTCATCCAAGTGATAGTGAACCATTTACAGCTATGGCATTTAAGATTATGACTGACCCATTTGTTGGTAGATTAGCATTCTTTAGAGTTTATTCTGGACACTTAACTAGTGGTTCATATATTTTAAATAGTACTAAAGATGTTAAAGAAAGAGTTGGACGTATTTTACAAATGCATGCTAACCAAAGAAAAGAAATTACTGAAGTATGGACAGGTGAAATTGCTGCTTTAGTTGGTCTTAAAAATACAACTACTGCTGATACACTTTGTGATGAAAAATCTCCAGTAATAATGAATGGTATGGAATTCCCAGAACCAGTTATTGATGAAGCTATTGAACCAAAATCAAAAGCTGATCAAGATAAATTAGGTCTTGCTTTACAAAAGCTAGCTGAAGAAGATCCAACATTCAAATATAGAACTGATCCTGAAACAGGACAAACAGTTATTAGTGGTATGGGTGAATTACACCTAGAAGTATTAGTAAGAAGAATGAAAGATGAATTCAATGTTGATGCTAATATTGGTAGACCACAAGTTGCTTATCGTGAAACATTAACACAAACTGGTGAATGTGAAGGTAAGTATATTAAACAATCAGGTGGACGTGGACAATATGGTCACGTTTGGGTTAGATTTGAACCTAATAAAGATAAAGGTTATGAATTCGTTGATGCTATCGTTGGTGGTGTAGTTCCTCGTGAATATATTCCAGTAACTGATAAAGGATTACAAGAAGCTATGGCTGGTGGTATCCTTGCTGGTTATCCAATGGTAGATGTTAAAGCTACTTTATTTGATGGTTCATACCATGATGTCGACTCATCTGAAATGGCTTTCAAAATTGCTGCTAGTTTAGCTTTAAAGGAAGCTTTAAATAAATGTAAACCAGTTCTTCTAGAACCAATTATGAAAGTAGAAGTAGTAGTTCCTGAAGAATATATGGGAAATGTTATGGGAGACTTAACTAGTAGACGTGGACGTCCACTAGGACAAGAATCTAGAGGAAACGCTCTTAAGATTGACGCAATGGTTCCATTATCTGAAATGTTTGGATATGCAACTACATTACGTTCTAACTCTCAAGGACGTGGTAACTTCACAATGACAATGGATCATTATGAAGAAGTTCCAAAATCAATTGCTGATGAGATTATAAAGAAAAACAGCGCTCAATAAAAATAATACTTGAAAAACTTTCAAGCATTAGATAAAATATGTATGTATATATAAAAGGAGGAAATATTATATGTCAAAAGAAAAATTTGATCGTTCAAAACCACATGTTAATATTGGTACTATTGGACACGTTGACCATGGTAAAACAACATTAACAGCTGCAATTACAAAATATTTTGGTGAATTCGTTGATTATGCTGATATCGATAAAGCACCAGAAGAAAGAGAAAGAGGTATTACAATTAATACTGCTCACGTTGAGTATCAAACTGAAACACGTCACTATGCTCACGTTGACTGCCCAGGCCATGCTGACTATGTTAAAAACATGATTACTGGTGCTGCTCAAATGGATGGAGCTATTTTGGTTGTATCTGCTGCAGACGGACCTATGCCTCAAACTCGTGAACATATCTTACTTGCTCGTCAAGTTGGTGTTCCAAAAATCGTTGTATACATGAATAAATGTGATCAAGTTGATGATCCTGAACTACTTGATTTAGTAGAAATGGAAATTCGTGAATTATTAAATGAATATGACTTCGATGGTGACAATTGTCCTATCATTAGAGGTTCAGCTCTTAAAGCTCTTGAAGGTGATGAAAAGGCTGTTCAATCTATTAAAGACTTAATGGCTGCTGTTGATTCATATATCGATTTACCAACTCGTGATACTGATAAACCATTCTTAATGAGTATCGAAGATGTATTTACTATTTCTGGACGTGGTACAGTTGTTACTGGACGTGTAGAACGTGGTGAATTAAAACTTAACGACGAAGTTGAAATCGTTGGTTTAAGACCTACTCAAAAGACTGTTGTTACTGGTATCGAAATGTTTAGAAAATCACTAGATTCAGCTATCGCTGGTGATAATGCTGGTGCATTACTACGTGGTATTTCTAGAGATCAAGTTGAACGTGGACAAGTTCTAGCTAAACCTGGATCAGTTACTCCACATCATAAATTCAAAGGATCTGTTTACGTATTAAGTAAAGAAGAAGGCGGACGTCATACTCCATTCTTCGCAAACTACAGACCACAATTCTATTTCAGAACTACTGATGTTACTGGTGTTATTACACTTCCAGAAGGAACTGAAATGGTTATGCCTGGTGATAACGTAGATATGACTGTTGAATTAATCTCTCCAGTAGCTCTTGAAAACGGTACTAAGTTCTCTATCCGTGAAGGTGGACGTACTGTTGGTGCTGGTATGGTTACTGAAATTATTGAGTAATTAATTAAAATAATGAAAAGTGAAAGAAATTTCACTTTTTTTTATGACTAAAAAAGGTTATAATAAGAGCCAGGTGATTTTATGGGGGAAGATATAAAAAAGCAAAAGAAGAAACCTGTAACTTCTTCACAAAAGAAATATTATAAAAAGAATAATAATTCTAAATATAATAGTAAAAAGAAAAAAGCTTATAATAATAAGAAGACTAATGTTAAAGAAGATAAAAAAATTATAGAACGTCAACTAGATATAGATTTAAATGGTTATGTTGATAATCATGATGGTTTAGTTAAAGAAATAAAAAATGTGATAGAACTTGAAAATGCTTTAGATGAAGATAATGGTTATTTAAGTAGTTTTTATGATCCATTAGATGGTGAAGAATTAATTACAGATACTTTTAAGCGTAAAAAAATTTGGGATAGATTTAAATTTGATAATAATGTTTTTAATAAGATTTATGATAATCGTAATTTAATATTAACTATTATATGTTTATTAATGTTTATTGCTTTTATTATATTATTAATTTTATATAATATAATGTCTTCGAAGTTAGAAAGTAATAATAATGATGAACGTAATGAATCTTATAATAAATGTCTTAGTATGACTTTAGAAGAAGATGAATATCCAAGTGAATTAGAAGATAAGATAAATGATTTAACTAAGTACTTAGATGATAATTATAAAGTTAGTGTTTTATATGAAGATATAAATAAAGGATATAAATATTTATATAAAGATGATTTATCTTATAGTACTGGTAGTTTAATTAATACTTTAGATGTTTTATATCTTTATGATAAGAAAATAGATTTAAATGATACAATTAAATATACTAAGAAATATAAAGATTCTAATAGTACTTATTTAAAAGATGTTAGTTATGGAACAGAGATAAGTCTTAAAGATTTAGTTAAGTATGCGATTATTTATAGTGATAATAGTGCTCATAAGATGTTAATGAATTATATAGGTAAAGATAAGTTAAAGGAATATGGTGAGTCATTAGGAGCTACTAATGTATTAAGTAAAAGTAATGAATATGGTAATGTTGATGTAAATGATGTTTTAAGTTATTTAAAGAAACTTAATGAGTTAATTAGTGTTAATGATGAATTAAAAGAAATATATATGGAAGCTAATGATAATAGTTTAAGTGATTTAGATACAGTTTTATCTTATAGTATTTATAGTAATTATAATCATCGTATGGGAATTGTTTATGATGAAAATCCTTATATAATAATTATTTTAACTAGTGATATAAAGACAGATGAAATAAAAGATATTAGTAATAAAGTTAATGAATTACATAAGGAATTTTATAAAGCAAGAGAAGATGTTTGTAAGACAGGTATTTATGGCTAATAAAAAAGTATTAATTATTTTTAATACTTTTTTCTTTATGTTGAAATTCTTTAGCTAGTTGACCATTTTGATCTAAACTTTTATATAGACCATCATTTATTATATAGTCAAATTCACCAATGTTTTCAAAAGTTAAAGGATTAAATCCTAATTTAAATTCATCTAGTCCACGATATGGGTTTTCATTAGTAAAATCACCAGTAATACCATTTAAGTCCATAAAGTCATAATCTTTTTTATAATATTCGATTAATTTATAATGTAAGAAGTAATTTGGACATAATTTTTTAAATTCATGATTATAACCACTAATTAAGATATTAACTCTATTTTTATATTTAATAGTAATAGCACCTGCTATATATTCTTCTTGTTTTAAAGCTAAGTATCTAGTAGCACTGGCAATACTTTCATTATAAGTATTTAGTGTATTATCAGAATCTAGTTTACGACGTAGATTTTCTTCCGAAGGATTATTCATTACTCTTTTAACTAAGTAATTATTTTTTTCTAATTCTTCTTCATATTTTTCTCTTAGATTAATAAGACATTCTTCAAAATTAATTTTAACTAAGAAGATATCTATTTCATCTTTTTTAGAAAAAGCATTATAGTAATTATAGTAGTGATTAATTGGATAATTCTTTTTATTTTTTATAAATTCATATAATATTTCAATATCTTCTCTTTTACCTTTAACTAAAGATAAACCATTTCTAATACTTTTATTTATTTTATTACGAGTGTTTTTACTTATTGTTCTTAAATTAGTATTTTTTAGTACTTGGATAGCATTATATTTAGGTATTTTAGTTTCAAAACGTTTATTACTTATTAATTTTCTAAAGTTTAAATCGATTAAGGTATTTTCAATAATTTGATTTTTATTATAAGTTATTTTTTTATTTTTATAATCCATTGTACCTATAGATATTTCAGGATTTATTTTTATGAAAGCAAAGTTCTTTTTGTAGTAGTATTTTTTTAAAGCTTTAGTAAATTCAGCGACTAGGTTAGAGTTATAATAATCAATTAGGAAACCTTTAGGTGCATAACCATAACGATAGAACATACCTAGTTTTTTAGATAAGATTAAGGAAGCGGCATGAATAGTACCATTATCATCTACTAAACCTAGTAAATCATAGTCGTAGCCTTGTTCTGACATGAATAGAGCATAACTAGAACTTTGATGATAACTACTTAAAGGATGGTTGTAAGCATAGTTGTCAAATTCAAAAATAGACAAGTTTTTAAGTTTCATAATATACCCCTTTCTTAAAATAAGAGAGTATTATATCACAATTAAAAAATATTGCAATATATTTATTTATGATTTAAAATTATACTAGAGGTGAAGTCAAAATGAATAAAGTAGTAAAAAGATTTGAAAATATGATGTTAGGTTCTTTAGTGATGTCTTTAATAGATGTTGCTGTTGGTTTGTTGTTTATCTTATATACTGATTTTACAACTAAGATGAATATGATTATTGTAGGTAGTTTTATTATATTACATGGTTTATTTTATTTAGTTAGATATTTTTATGATGGTTTAGGCAATAAGTTTTTCTCTTTTGAACTTATTTTTGGGGTTGCTGCTGTTATATTAGGTGTATTTACGGTATTTAATCCAATGGATGCTTTAAAAACAATAGGAGTTTTATTTGGTATTTGGTTATGCATTTCTGCTATAGATAAATTATATTATGGTATTAAGTTTATAACTGCTCATGAAGAGATCTTTCCTTTAGTTACTTTTTTAGCCGTTTTATTACTTATTATGGGTATTTTAACTATTATTAATCCATTTAAAGCATTTACTTTAATAACTAGACTTATTGGATTATTTATGATAGCTTCTGGTTTATTTGATGCTGTTACTTGGATGTTATTTAGAAGAAGAGCTAAACAACTTATGAAGTTATTTAATTAAGACCAAAATGGTCTTTTTTCTTGATTTATTTAGGAATATATGGTAGATTATTAATCGGAACGGAGTGGAATTATGGAAATAGCACTTTTAGTTGTATCAATTTTATTAATAGCGATTGTTTTATTACAAAGTAATAAAGCTAGTGATGCTGGTCAAATTATATCTGGTGGTAATGATGTTTTATTCCAAAATCAAAAGGAAAGAGGAGTAGAATTGTTTATTACGAGGTTAACAATTTTATTAGGAGCTTTATTTTTTATTATATCTTTTATATTGTTTATTAAATAGTCCATTAGGACTTTTTTTTTGCTCTATTATTTTATCATTAAATATGGTAATATTAATAATAGATAAGAATGTATAAAAGGGATTTAAGGTGATAATAATGAAGGAGAAAGTTTTAAATTTGCTAAGTGGTATTCATGAAGCTAAAGAAGCTATAGAAATAAATGATATGTTAGGTTTAACAACACCATTAGAATATAAAGAATTACAAGATACTTTAAATAGTTTAGTAGACGAATATTTAGTATTTTATACTAAAAAGGGTAAATATATTCTTTTGAAAAATTGTCCCGGTCTTAAGATAGGTAAATTACAAGTAAGTAAAAAAGGTTTTGGTTTTGTAGTTTTAGATAAAGAAGACGATATTTATGTAGCAGAAAAGAATATGAATGGTGCTATTGATGAAGATATTGTCTTAGCTGAAGTATTTCCTTCTGGTGTAAGAAAAGAAGCTAAAATAGTACGTATTATTAAAAGAGAATTACAAAATCTAGTAGGTGAAGTTCAATATACGGAAAATGGGGATCCTTTTATTAAACTAGATGATGATAAAAAAGAATTAACTATTATGTTAACTTTAGAATCTGCAAAAGATTGTGTTGAAGGACATAAAGTTTTAGTTAAGGTAATTAAAGAAGTTAATAAACATAAGTATATTGCGGAAGTAGTAAAGATAATTGGTCATAAGAATGATCCTGGAACAGATATTTTAAGTATTGCTTATAAACATGGTATTTATGAAGATTTTGGAGAAGAAGTAGAAAAGGAATTAGTTGATATACCAAATGAAGTAAGTGAAAAAGAACTTGTTAATCGTCGTGATTTAACTAATCAAGTTATTTTTACTATAGATGGTGATGATACTAAGGATATTGATGATGCGATTGGTATTAGAATACTAGATAATGGTAATTATGAATTAGGTGTTCATATTGCGGATGTATCTAATTATGTTAAAGAAAATACAGCTTTAGGAGATGCAGCTTATGAAAGAGGGACATCTTCTTACTTAGCTGATACAGTTATTCCAATGTTACCTCATAAATTATCTAATGGTATATGTTCTTTAAATGAAGGTGTAGTAAGACTTACTATGTCTTGTGTAATGGAAATAGATCATAAAGGTAAGATAGTTAATTATGATATATTCCCTAGTTATATTAAGAGTCGTAAAAAGATGACTTATAAGAAAGTTAATGATATTATAGTTAGGGGAATAGTTGATCCTGGATATGAAGAATTTGCTGATGATTTAATTAAGATGAATGAATTACATCATATCTTACGTAAAGAACATACTAGTAGAGGTTACATAAGTTTTGATATAGATGAAGCTAAAGTAGTACAAGATGAAAATGGTAAAGCAATTGATATAGTTAAAAGAGTTCGTGAAGAAGGAGAAATGTTAATAGAAGACTTCATGATTGCTGCTAATGAAACAGTTGCAACACATATTTATAATATGGATTTACCTTTTATTTATCGTGTTCATGATGTTCCTAAACCTGAAAAGATTGATGACTTTATGACAATGGTTAAAATATTAGGTTATAAGTTAACTGGTAATGTTAGAGAGTTAACTCCTAAGTCAATGGATAATATCTTAAATCAATTAAGAGATAAAAAAGAATTTGAAATATTATCTAGTTTACTTTTAAGAAGTATGCGTAAAGCAGAATATAGTAAAGATAATATAGGACATTTTGGTTTAGCTAGTCGTGCTTATACACATTTTACAAGTCCAATTAGAAGATTTCCAGATTTAGAAGTACATAGATTACTTAAGACTTATTTAATAGATAATGATATGTCAATGACAACTATTCAAACATTAGAAAATAGTTTAGTAGAAATAGCGCAACATTCATCTGAAAGAGAAGTTGCTGCTGTGGATGCTGAACGTGATGTGTTTGATATGAAAGTTGCTGAATATATGGAAGATCATATTGGGGAAGAATATGATGGTATTATTGATACAATAACAAATTTTGGATTCTTTGTACAATTACCAAATACTGTAGAAGGTTTAGTACATGTTCAAACATTAAAGGGAGATTATTTTAATTATGTACCAGATTTATTAGCAATGATTGGTAAATCAACAAAGAAAATGTATAGATTAGGGGATAAAGTTAGAGTCAGATGTATTGCTGCATCTAAAGAAAATTCAATGGTTGACTTTGAATTAGTAAAGGTTGATGAAAATGGAGATAAAGAACAAGAAAGCTAATTTTGATTATTATATTGAAGAGAGTATTGAATGTGGAATTGAACTTAAAGGAACAGAAATAAAGTCTTTAAGAAGAGGTTCGGGAGATTTAAAAGATACTTTTGCTATTATTCGTAATAATGAAGTTTATATTATTAATATGTATATAGCTAAATATGAAGAAGGCAATCAATTTAATCATCAAGAAAGAAGAACAAGAAAGTTATTATTACATAAAAATGAAATTAAGAAATTAAAAGAAAAGATTGATAGAGAAGGTTATAGCTTAGTGCCTTTAAAGGCTTATTTAGTAAAGAATAAAGTAAAAATATTACTAGGAGTAGGTCGTGGTAAGAAGTTGTATGATAAACGTGAAACTATCAAAGAAAGAGATTTACAAAGAGAAGCACGTCGAAGTGGTAGGTGATAAAATGAAAAAATATTTTTCATTCTTTCTACTTGTGCTTTTTTTGTTTATTACAAAGTGTAATGCTTATACTAAAGCACCAGTGGATATAACAAAGATGGATATTAATGATTTAAGTATAGCTTTAGATAATGGTTATATAACTAGTGAAACTTTAGTTAAGTTATATTTAGAAAGAATAGATGAATATAATGAGACTTTTAATGCAATTAATCAATTAAATGAACATGCTTTAGAACAAGCTAGAGAGTTAGATAAAGAAAGACAAGAAGGTAAGGTACGTAGTAAATTACATGGAATACCTATATTAGTTAAATGTAATATAGATGTTTATGGAATGCCTACTACAGCTGGATCTAAAACTTTATTAGATAATTTTCCTAATCAAAATGCTTTTGTTATTCAAAAGTTAATTGATGAAGGTGCTATTATATTAGGTTCAACTAATATGAGTGAGTTTGCTTTTTCAGCTAGAGATTCACTTAGTTCTTATGGTTATGTTAGAAATGTATTTAACTTTTTATATACTTCTTATGGTAGCAGTGGAGGTTCTGCGGTAGCTGTAAAAGCAACATTTGCAGCAGCATCTTTAGGAACAGATACTAATTCATCAGTAAGATTACCAGCTGCTGGTGCTGGTTTAGTAGGAATAAGACCTACATATGGGTTAGTTAGTAGAACGGGAGTTATTCCGTATGATGTAACTAGAGATACAGTTGGGGTTATTACTAAGGATGTTTCTGATAATGCTTTAATATTATCGATAATTGCAGGAACTGATGAAAAAGATAAAGTAACATTAAATGCTAAGAAAGATAATTATTCTTTAGATGATACTAGTTTAGAAGGAATAAATATTGGAGTACCTACACAGTATTTAAAAGGTTCTGGTAGTGGAGAAAGTGTAACTAGTAAGACAGATGATGATATATATGAACTAGCTATTAAAGCAATTGATAAGTTAGAAAAAGCAGGAGCTAATATAATATATTTAGATAGTTTTGTTAAGAGTTCTAATCTGACAATTGCTGCTCAAACAAAAGCAGGTTCTACAATGTGTGATGGCTTTAATAATTATATTGAAGGTACTAGTAGTGCAATAAGAAGTTTTAGTGAATTAGTTAGATCTTCTGGACATATTCAAAATTTAAGTGGTTATTTATCTAGTTGTGGAGATGGTTTAACTTTAACTAGTAAAGAACAAGAAATGGTAAATACTTATCGTGAATATGTAGATGATTATTTTAAAGAATATGACTTAGATGTAATATTGTATCCAACTTTAAAGAATAAACCATTTAAGTATAATGTTTCTGTAGCTAATATAAGTCCTGGTAGTAGTTTAGGTAGTGCAATTGGGTATCCTTCTATAACAGTACCTATGGGTTATGATAAAGATGGTTTTTCATATGGGTTAGAATTTTTAAGTCAAGCATATAATGAAAAAATGTTGTATAATGTTAGTATAGAGTTTGAAAAAATGAATGGTAATGTTTTAGATACTTCACCATTAACACCAGCATTATATGAAGTACCTAGTAATGTTACACAATTATTAAATTTCTATAGTAAAGTTTTAACTGTTAATAGTCATGATAAGAATGTAACTAAGTGGGTTAATGGTGTTAAAGAATTTTTGGATAATTATAATAGTTATGAAGATGTAAGTGTTAAAGCTAAAGAGTTACTCGATAGATATGAAACTGATAAAATAGATGATATTTTTAAAGATAAGTTTTTAGGTTTATTTACAGCTTATCAAATGAAGAGATTTTTAGTTTATACTTTTTTTGTAGTTATAACATTAGTAATGATTATTATATTCTTTAGAGAATTTTTTGAAAAAGGTTAGAAGGTGTAGTAAGATGACAAAAAGAAAAAGAAAATTAAAGAAAAGTTTTAAACTTTTAATGGTTTTATTAGTATTAGGAGTAGTAGCTATAGGATTAGTATTTACTTATACAAAGAAGTTTAATAATAATGATAAAGATAAAGCTAATAATGAGAATGTTCCTGCTCCAGTTAAAGAACTTAAGATAGTTAATTTGGATTCTAAGACAAGACCTATTGCTGTAATGATTAATAATCATGATAAGGCTAGACCTTATCATTCTGGATTACAAGAAGCTTATATAGTTTATGAAATTATTGTTGAAGGTGGATATACTAGATATATGGCTTTATATAAAGATGTTAATCTAGATGCAATTGGTTCAGTTAGAAGTTCAAGACATTATTTTTTAGATTATGCTTTAGAAAATGATGCTATTTATGTTCACTGGGGATGGAGTAATAAAGCTCAAGAAGATATATCTACTTTAGGAGTAAATAATATAAATGGTTTAAATTATGAAAATGTTTATTTTTATCGTGATAAGAGTTTAAATGTTTCAATGGAACATACTGGTTATACTAAAACAGAAATGATTAATAAAGCTATTAGTAAATTGGGTTATCGTAATACTTCTTCTAAGGATTTATTATTAAATTATTCCGTAGATGAAATTAATCTTAAAGATATGGAAGGTAGTAAAGTTGCTAATAAAGTTAATATTCCATATTCTGGTATTACTACTACTTCATATGAATATGATAGTAATGCGAAAGTATATAAAAGATTTGTTAATGGTAAAGAACATGTTGATTATGTAACTAAGAAACAATATACTGCTAAAAATATAATTGTTTATAATGTGTCTAATCATGTGTTAAATGGCGATGTCAAAGGGCGACAAGACATAGACAATCTTGGCAGTGGAAATGGCTATTTTATAAGTGAAGGTTATGCAGTACCAATAACTTGGGAAAAGAAGAGTAGAACTTCACAAACTGTTTATAAATATTTAAATGGCGAAGAAATAAAGGTAAATGACGGTAATACATTTATTCAAATTCAACCTTCTACTAAAATTACAACTATTGCTTAAGTAAAAAAGAACTAGATTGTTCTTTTTTATTTGGGTTGTTTTTTACTCTTGTTTTTTGATATAATAGATATCGTAAAGAGGAGGCAGGAAGATGTTTTCTACTGTGTTATCAATATTTACAAAGGTAATTGATATTTGTATAGTATGGTTTTTTGTGTACTATATTTTAAAGAATGTTAAAAATAATGTTAAGATGTTATTGATTGTTAAAGGTGTTATTGTCCTTTTAGTAATAAAGGTTTTAAGTGATTTATTACACTTAAGTACTGTTGGTTTATTATTACAATATGTTGTTCAATGGGGACCTGTGGCTTTAATAATTTTATTTCAACCTGAAATTAGAAGTTTCTTAGAATCTATAGGACGTACTAAATTACTTGGTAGACATAAAGTATTAACTGTTGAAGAAAGAGAAAAAGTAGTTTATGAAATAATGGATGCTGTAGATTATTTACGTAAGAATAAAATTGGAGCATTAATGGTTATTGAAAGAGATGTATCTTTACAAGAGTATATTACACCTGCTACAAAGATATATGCTGATTTAACTAGTCCACTTTTAGGAACAATTTTCTTCCCTAATAGTCCATTGCATGATGGTGGTGTTATTATTCAAGGGGATAAGATTACTTGCGCTGGAGCAGTATTTAAAACAAGTATGGATCCTAATTTAAATAAGAAATTAGGTACACGTCATAGAGCTGCTTTAGGTATTGCTGAGGAAAGTGATGCTGTAGCTTTAATTGTCTCTGAAGAAACTGGTAAGATAAGTATCGCTGTTGATCATGAAATTCATTATAATCTTAGTTTAGATGAATTTAGAATGATGTTAGTTGAAGAATTAAAACCTAAAGCTGAATTATTCTATGATGCTGATGATGTAGATAGTGAAGGTGATAATGATGAAAAATAAAAGTGGAATTGTTAAAGCCTTTAGTAATATAGGAAAAAGTATATATAATGCTTTAGATAAAATAGTTATTACACCTATTAGTACAATTATTTATAAAATAGGTTCTAAATTAGATAAAGGTAGTAAATTAGAAAAGTTACTTAATCGACCTAATATATTATTATATATATCTTTAGTATTTGCTGTTTTATTATTTTGGTTAGTTGATTCACAATCAGTTTCTTTAGTAAATAATGATGCTGACTTTTATACTAATGTACCTGTTAAGGTTCAATATAATAGTAGTGCTTATGTTATAGAGGGTATACCAGAAACAGTTGATGTAACAGCAATTGGACCACATGGTTCTTTGTATTTAGCTCGTCAATTAAGAGATAGAGAAGTTGTAGTAGATTTAACTGATTATCAAGCTAGTGATAAACCAGTTAGAGTAAAACTTATATATAAGAAACCTTTTAATAATGTTGAATATAAAATTGATCCAGCTTATGTATCAGTAATTATTAAAGAAAAAGTAAGTGATAATAAGATTGTTACTTATGATTTATTAAATCAAGATACATTAGATCCAAAACTAAGTGTTAAGAGTGTTAAGTTATCTAAATCTGATGTTATTGTAAGAGGTTCTAAAGAAACAATAGCTTCTATTGCTTCAATTAAAGCTTTAATAGATTTAAGTAATGAAGAATTTAATAAAGCTGGAACTTATACAATGGATAATTTAAATTTAGTAGCATATGACTCACTTGGTCGTATTATTGATAATGTTGAGATAGTTGCAACTAATATATCAGCAACTGTTGAATTAGATTCTTATTCTAAGAGAGTTCCAGTAAGAATACAAACAACTGGTAACTTAGTAAGTGGTAAAGCTATTTCATCTATTACAATAAATGGTACTAATGCTATGGATTTTGAAACTACTATTTATGGTGATGAAGAATCATTAGAGAAAGTAGAAGAAATTACAGTAACAATAGATGTTGAAAAACAAGGTAATAATGGTTCTAAGACATCTAAAGTTACATTAGCTAAACCAGCAGGAGTTAGAAGTATTAGTGATGAAACAGTTAGTGTTGTCCTAAACTTTGGTGATGCTAAACAGAAGACAATTAAGATAAAGAATATCCAGCGACGAAATGTACCGAATGGCTTGACAGCTAATTTGATATCGCAGTTGGGTGATGGTATAGAAGTACAAGTTATTGGTGTTGAATCATTAATAGCTGATTTAGATGAAGAATCTTCAGGAATAATTGCTTATGTAGATTTAACTGGTAAAACAGTTGGTACATATACAGTAGATGTATATGTTGAAGGTAGCGATTCAAGATTCCAATACATTGTTACTAAAAAAGTAGATATTATTATATCTAATACTAATTAAAAGAAAATGACTCATTATTCATGAGTCATTTTTTCTTCAAAGAAATAAGCAATGCTTATTAAAGAAGCAATACCTATAATAATATAGATAAGATTATTAATCATTGTACTTTTAATTAATAAAGTAACTAAATTAATATCAAATATACCAATTAAGCCCCAGTTTAATGCTCCAACAATTGTTAAAGCAAGAGCTATTTTTTTAATTATTTCCATAAAAACCTTCCTTTTCTATTTATAGTATGGACAAGTATTTATTATTTATGTATGAATATTTCTCTTTTTATTAAATATTATTAATTAGAAAAGGTTGGTGTTATGAAAAAATTATTTTTGCTGTTTATAAGTTTAGTTTTATTAACAGGGTGTGGGAAGGTTGATAAAGATAAGTTAATTAAAGATTTTAAAGATAAGGTAGAATCATCTAAAGCTTATAGCTTAGATAGTAAGATGGAAATATATAATGCTGAAGATACATTTGAATATGATATTAAAGTTTATTATATGGATGATGATTATTTTAAAGTAGATATGGTTAATACTTTAAGTAAACATGAACAAGTTATATTAAGAAATAATGATGAAGTATATGTTGTTACACCTAGTTTAAATAAAAGTTATAAGTTTGTTAGTGAATGGCCTTATAATAGTAGTCAATCATATATATTAAATTCTTTAGTTAAAGATATTTTAGATGATGACGATATTTTATTTACTATGGAAAAAGATGGTTATTCATTAAAAGTAGATGTTAATTATCCAAATAATGCTAATTTAAAATATGAAAATATTTATTTTGATAAAGATATGAATTTAAAGAGTGTTAATGTTTATGATGATGAAGATATAATGGCGATTAAAGTAGATTTTAATAAAATAGATTATAAAGCTAATTTAAGTGATAAAGATTTTAGTGTTGATAATTTAATAGATGAAAATTGTTGTAATACAGATGATGAAAATAAAGAAAATAATGAAGGTAATGGAGAAGGAGAAAGTAGTGAAGAAACATCTTCTTTAAAAGATATATTTTATCCTTTATATGTACCTGCTAATACTTATTTAAAAGATAAAGAAACAGTAAATACAGAGAATGGAGAAAGAGTTATATTAACATTTAATGGTGATAAGAATTTTGTTTTAATAGAAGAAGTAAGCAAAGAATATGAAGATTTTGAAATAATACCAGTTTATGGTGATCCATTAATGCTTAGTAATACAATAGGAGCTTTAAGTAGTAATTCACTTTCTTGGTCAGTAGATAATGTCGATTATTATTTAGCTAGTAATGATTTAAGTACAACAGAAATATTAACAATAGCTGATTCATTAAATAGAACTGTTATATCAGAAAAATAATGAATAAATTAGTTAATAAATGCCCATTATAACTATGATAAACTCAACATTTATTTGCTTTAGGAATTAAATGTGTTATAATTGAGTCAAGGTGGTTTAAATGGAAAAAAAGAAAAAGAAAGTTAAGCAAAACGTAGTTGATAAAAAAATAAATTATAATACTTCAGAACAAGCTGAAATTAAAAAATTTTTAGTAGTAGTTGTTGTAGTATTACTTTGTGTAGGAGGTATTTATCTTTGTACTAGAGCTTTTGTAACAAAGAATTTATTTAAGAAAGATACTCCTAAAGAAGAGGAAGTAGTACCTGGATCTATAGATTATAGTGTAGCTATTATGGGCCAACTACTTAATAGACCATATAAAGAATATTATGTAATTATTTATGATTTAGCTAATGGTAAAGATGCTATTAAAATATCTAATATGGTTTATGAATATAATAGTAAAGAAGAACATTTACATATGTATACTGTAGATTTAAATAATGAATTAAATAAATCTTACTATGATCCAGAAAATGTTAATACTAAAGCTAAGACTTTAGAAGAAATTAAAGTTGGTGATGCAACTTTAATTAAAGTTAAAAATGGTAAAATTAATAAATATATAGTTGACTACGAGAAGATGGAAAAAGAATTAGAAGTTGAATAATTGTAAAAAAGTTTAATTTGAGTATTAAACTTTTTTTGTTTGTGATATTATAAGTTGGTAGAGGGTGATTTTGTGAAAAAAGAAAATACACAAAATGATAAAAAGAAAAAAGTAAATAAGACTCCTAAAGAACAAGATGTTAAAGAAGTAACTAAGGTTAGTACTAAGAAAAAGGCATCTAGTTCTAAAGAAAAACTAGTAAAAGATAAGAAGAAAAAGAAAAAAGAAAATAAAAAATCAATATGGTCAATGTTTATTAAAGATGATAAGAAGAAAAAGAAAGAAGTTAAAAAGTTTGATGGACGTTTTAACTTAGATATCTTAGATATTTTAATTATTATTGTTTTAACTTCTATCTTATCTTGTGTTTTAACTGGTTTTGTTTTAAATTATCAATTTAAGAAATCGACAGCTTTATATGATAAAAAGTTAATAACAGATGAAAATGTTAATAAATTTTTAAATACTTATTCAGAAATTATTGATAATTATTATGAAGAAGTAGATGAAAAAGCGATGATGGAAGCAGCTATTTCAGGAATGTTAACTTTTTTAGAAGATAATTATTCAATATATTTAGATAAGGATGAAACTGATTCATTATCAGAAATATTAGATGGTTCTTATGAAGGAATAGGTATTATATCTGTGGAAAATGTTGTTTATAGTGTATATAAAGATTCACCAGCTGAAAAAGCAGGAATAAAAGAAAATGATGAAATAATAAAAGTTAATGGTGAAAATATAGATAAAACTAATTTTGAACAAATATCTGTTTTAATAGAAAAAAATGATAAAGATAAAAATGAAATTGTTGTTAAAAGAGATGGTAAAGAATTAACTTTTTATGTTGAAAAAGCTAATGTGAATGTACCTGTTACTAATTCAGATGTTATTAAATCTAAAGGCAATAAGATAGGATATTTATCTTTGAGTGCTTTTTCATCTCATTCATTTGAAGAATTTCAAGATAAGTTATTAGAATTAGAAGATGATAAAATTGATTCTCTTATTATAGATTTAAGAAATAATACAGGTGGTTATTTAAAGTCAGCTTATAATATAGCTAGTTTATTTATACCTAAAGGTAAAGTAATATATTCTTTAGAAAGTAAAAATAAAATAACAACGGAAAAAGATGATACGGATGATAAAAGAGAATATAAGATAGTTGTTTTAGTTAATGGATCAACGGCTTCAGCTGCGGAGATATTAACAGCGGCCCTACATGATAGTTATGGAGCAACAGTAGTAGGAAATGTTACTTTTGGAAAAGGTAAAGTTCAAACAATGGTTTATTATGAAGATACGATGATGAAGTATACTTCCGCTAAATGGTTAAGACCTAATGGAGAATGTATTGATGAAATAGGTATTACACCTGATTATGAAGTAAATTTAGAATATAAAGATAATACGATATATGATAAACAGTTAGATAAAGCAATTAGTTTATTAAGTTAATAACAAACAAGAGGTCTTGTTTGTTATTTTTTTAAAAATAGTATATAATGTTTTTTGAAAGCGGGATTGTATGAATGAATTAAAAGTAGGTGATAAACTAAAAATTTATTGTTATAAACATGATGGTTCTTTAGAACATACTTCTGAAGAAGCTATTGTTTTAGAAAATAATGATGAATATTTAGTTTGTGGTAATGGAAGAACGAGAATTACAGAAAAAGATGGTCGTAGTCATATGACTAATGAACCAGCAGTATTATTTTTTTATAAAAATCATTGGTTTAATATAATTGGTCAATTAAAGAAATTTGGATTGTTTTATTATTGTAATATTGCTTCACCATATATAATAGATGGTAAATCAATAAAATATATTGATTATGATTTAGACTTAAGAGTATTTCCTGATGGAGGATTTAGAGTACTAGATCGAAACGAATATAATTATCATAAAAAGACAATGCATTATTCGGATGAATTAGATGGTATTATTAGATCAGAGTTAACTTATTTAATAGGTAAAAAAAGAAAAGAAGCCGGTCCTTTTGAAAAAGGAATGGTTGATAAGTACTATAAATTGTTTGAAGAAATAAAAAAATCGTTAAATTTTAAGTAAAGTGCACAAAAAAGTGCAATTGAGTTAAAAAAGTGTATTTTTAAAAGAAAATGCACTTTT